>CACIHL010000001.1 GCA_902586395.1 uncultured Pelagibacteraceae bacterium
AAAATAAATGCCTTATCATAAATTTTATAAATTTGATCTGCACTATAACTATTTATTGAGCATTCTATAATATCCGATCTTACTTTTTTTTCTTTCATATAAAATTTAAGCCTTTCGGAAAAAAAATTAAACAGATCTTGTTGGACAATCTTAATATCAAAATCTAAATCTTGTTCAGCAAACAAAACACAAGAATAATTTATTAAATCTTTTAATTTAATCTCTAATTTATTTTCTATTATTAGTCTTATAAGACCAATTGCTGACCTTCTTAATGCGAACGGATCCTTAGAACTAGATGGTTTTAAATTTATTATAAAAAAGCCAACTAAGGTATCTATTTTATCACTTAAAGCTAAAGTGACTGAGTAAGGTTTTTTTGGTGTCTTTGTCTCTGGGCCTATTGGTAAGTAATGTTCACTAATGGCCAAACAAATTTCGTTATCGAAACCTTGTGCTTTAGCAAAGTGGCCACCCATTACACCTTGAAGTTCAGGGAATTCTCCAACTAAATCAGACACCAGGTCTACTTTGCAAATAGAAGATGCTACTTCAACTTTTTCTTTACTAATTAGAAGTTCATCAGATATTAGCGATCCGAGCTTTCTTAATCTTTGAGTTTTATCAAAGTAAGTTCCTAATCCTTCAAAATAATTTACGTTTTTTAGATCTGATATTCCTTTAACTAAATTTTTTGTTTTATTTTTATCCCAGAAAAATTGAGCATCATTTAAACGGGCTTCGACTACTCGCTCATTTCCTAATTTAATTAAACCTTTTGGGTCGTTATTGTCTGCAACCACAAAAAAAACATTCGTTAAATTTTCTTTATTGTCAAAGGTTGGGAAATACTTTTGATGAACTTCCATAGTTGTAACTAATATTTCTTTAGGAATTTTTAAAAATTTTTTGTCAAACTTACATTTAATTATATTGGGTTTTTCAACAATATTTGTTACTTCACTTAATAATTTTTTGTTTGGGGTTAACTTTAACCTGTCTAATTTAGTTTTTTTTAATAATTGATTTTCAATAAATTCCTCTCTTTTATTATGATCCAATATGATACCTTTGCTTTTGAAAAATTCCTTGTAAGTTTTAAAACTCAAAAATTTACTTGTTTTTTCCTCAAAGTCTTTGTTCAGATAAGTAAAATTGGATGAATTTAAATGATGATAGTTAAATTCTAAAACTTTATTATCAAAACAAGCAAGAATGGATTTTAATGGTCTGCCCCAATACAAATCATGATCACCCCATCTCATTGATTTTTTCCAAGAGATTTCATCAAGAATTTTTGGTAAATTTTTTTGCAGAATAGATTTTGTCTCCACTGTTTGAGCGGGTTTTTTAAAAAAATAAAACTCTCCTTTATCTGTTTTTCTTATAAAGGTTTCTTCTTTAGTTATATTATTAGATTTTATAAAACCATTTAACGCTTGTTCAGGCGCATTTACACTTGGACCTCTTATTTCGGCCTCTGTTTTTATAATCTTTTGAGAAATATTTTCGCAATAAACAATCAACCTATTTGGAGTTGATAGAACAGAAATACTATCTTTAAATTTGATTTGCTCTTTTTTCAAAAAATCTACAAAATTTTTTTGGATATTGTCTCTAGCTGTTTTCTGTAAAGTTGCAGGAATTTCTTCACTAAAAAGTTCTAAAAAAAATTCAGACATTTTATTTTTGGCTATCTACCCATACTTGACCCACACCTTTGGTCAAATCTCTAATTCTAGCAATAAACTCTGCTCTTTGCGCTACGCTAATCGCACCTCTAGCATCTAAAATATTAAAAACATGACTTGCTTTTAAACACTGATCATAGGCAGGAAGTGAGAGTTTTTTTTCTAACAAAGATTTGGTTTCTTGTTCCAGCATATCGAAAAATTTAAACAAGTTCTCAACATTTGCAAAATCAAAATTGTAAGATGAAAATTCTTTTTCAGCTTGTAAAAAAACATCTTTATAAAGAATACCTTCATCATTCCATACTAAGTCAAATACGTTTTTTTTCTTTTGGGTAAACATACATAATCGTTCTAAACCATAAGTAAGCTCTACAGAAATAGGTTTACAATCCATCCCAGCCATTTTTTGAAAATAAGTAAATTGAGTAATTTCCATTCCATCGCACCAAACCTCCCAACCTAGTCCGGCTGCACCCAATGTAGGACTTTCCCAATCATCTTCAACAAATCTAATATCATGGTCATTATGTTTTATTCCAATGGCATTAAGACTGCTTAGATATAATTTTTTAATATTTTTTGGAGACGGTTTTATAATCACTTGGAATTGATAATAATGTTGAAGTCTATTTGGATTTTCTCCATATCTTCCATCAGTTGGTCTTCTCGAAGGTTGCACATAAGCTGATCTCCATGGTTTGGGTCCTAAAGATCTTAAGGTGGTTGCGGGGTGAAATGTACCAGCACCAACTTCTATGTCATATGGTTGTAAAATTACACAACCATTTTTTGCCCAAAATTTCTGCAGATTTAAAATTGTATCCTGGAATGTTTGTATTTTTGAGTTTTTTTTTTTAGAGGCCATATCTTTGCCAGATAGATCTTTCTTCAATTACGTTTGCTATCTTATCGATTTGATTCTCTGATGAAATTCTTTTTGCCAGCCATCCTTTGCTTTTTTCAAACTTTTTAATAATAACACCGTCACCAAACTTATCTTTTAAAATTTGATTTGCATTTCCTATACCGTCAATTAAGCCAAGTTCTTTTGATTTAGACCCAGACCAAAACTCTCCAGAAAATAATTCTATTCCTTTATCTTTTTTAAGTTTTGCACCCCTGCTTGTCTCTACTACGTTTATAAAATCTTTGTGCAAATCAAGTTGAATATTTTTTAATCTATTTATATCTTCTTCTTTCGCATCCACAAAAGGATCTAAAGTACTTTTGTTTTTTCCTGCAGTATAAACTCTTCTTTCTACACCTACCTTTTGAATAAGATCCTTGAAACCAAAAGAAGCATAAATAACACCAATTGAACCAACAATTGAACTTGAATTAGCATAAATCTCATCTCCGGCACATGCAATCAAGTAACCTCCTGAGGCAGCAACATCTTCTGCAAAAACGATTACCCTTTTTTTATTTTTTTTGGCCTGAGCTCTAATGAAGTCGTATATTAAGTGAGATTGGACTGGTGAACCACCTGGAGAATTAATCGATATAGCAACAGCTAGAGATTTTTTTATAGAAAATGCTTTTTTTATTAATTCCTCTTGCCCAGCAAAATCAATTCCTTGCTTAAATCTTCCGGCGTTTCCAATAACACCAGTTAATCTTATGTGGGGAACGATTTTTTTTTTTTTGAAAAAAGATAACATGAAGTATGCTTATAGAATTTTTAGATTAATATAAAGTCTACTAATAGTTGAAGTTTTAGGTGCGTCAATTGATAAGTATAAAATATCTCCAATTATATTAGTTTCTAAGCGATGGGTTCAGTAATTCAATTAAAAAATAAAGTTAATAACGCTTACCTGGATTTAAAAAATTCAGTTGATGATAAAATTATTTTAGTAGAAGAAAAGATAAAGAATAAACTTATAAGTGATGTGTCTTTAGTAGAAAAGATGACTAGCTATAATTTAGAAACTGGTGGAAAAAAATTAAGAGCCATGTTGACTTTAAGTAGTTCAAAACTATGTGGGTACCTAAAAGGTGGTCGAGATATAAACTTAGCTGCATGCGTAGAATTAATTCACGCTGCAACATTAATGCACGATGATGTTCTCGATAACGGAGAGATCAGAAGAGGAAAAAAAACAATAAATTCCATTTGGGGAAATCACGCATCAATCTTAGTTGGTGATTATCTTTTAAGTAGATGTTTTGAAATGATGGTTGAAGATGGAAATTTGGAGGTTTTAAGATTACTATCAGCAACTTCTGCAAAAATAGCCCAAGGTGAAGTTTTACAACTTCAACACAAATCAGAAATAGATACAGTCGAAGAGACCTACTTAAAGATTATCACCTCCAAAACTGCAGCGCTATTTTCTGCTGCATGCAAGGTTGGAGCGATATTGGGTAATAAAGATGAAAAGGTAAAAGAAGCATTATCTTCTTATGGAAAAAATCTTGGAGTAACTTTTCAGATAGCCGATGATACATTAGATTATAATTCTGATCTGAAAAAATTTGGAAAAACAATTGGAAAAGATTTTTATGAGGGTAAAATCACTTTGCCTATAATTATTTTAAATCAGCAATGTAAAAGTGGTGAGAGAGATATGCTTAAAGAATTTTTTTCCAAAAGAGAAAGATCTGAAAACGACCTAAAGTACACATTAGATATCATAAAAAAATATGACATTATTAAACAATGTTACAAAAAAGCTGATCATTTTATCTCTTTAGCATCTAGCTCTTTAAATGTCTTTGATAGTTCTGAGCAAAAAAATATTCTGAAAAATTTGACATCTTTTAGTATTGAAAGATCTTTTTAAGGATTTAATAAAAATCTTTTCCAACCTTTTCCATTGTTCTTAACGTATTTCAATCTTTCATGAATTCTATTATCTCCATCACGCCAAAACTCAATTTCTTCAGGTACCAATCGCCATCCAGACCAATTAGGTGGTCTTGGAACTTTTTTCTCATCACGAAACTTTTTTTTGAATTTTTCAATTGAGTCATCAAGTGACTTTCTGCTTTCTAAAACTTCACTTTGATTTGAGGCCCACGCTCCTATTCTACTCCCATATGCTCTTGAATTGTAATATTTATCAGCTTCTTTGTCAGAAACTTGAACAACATTACCGTAAATCCTAATTTGTCTTAAAAGACTTTTCCAATGAAAACACATTGATGCCTTAGGGTTTTCTTTAAGATCCTTGCCTTTAGAACTATTGAAGTTTGTGTAAAAAGTAAAACCATCATCACTAAAGCCTTTTAAGAGAACCATTCTCACTTTAGGTCTCCCACTTTTGTCAGCTGTTGCTAATGATAACGCATTTGGATCATTAGGTTCGGTGGTTTCAGCCTTTTTAAACCATTCTTTAAAGAGATTTACTGGGTTATCCTCATCTTTAAAACAAATATCTAGTCCAAGTGAATTTTTTTCATTCATAATTTTAACAAAATAATTTATATAATAGAATAATGTCATTTAATACATTTGGAAAGTTATTTCGTTTCACTACGTGGGGTGAATCTCATGGACCAGCCATTGGATGTGTAGTTGATGGATGTCCTCCGAGAATAAAAATATCTGAAAAAGACATACAAAAAGAACTAAATAAGAGAAAACCTGGTCAATCTAAATTTACTACTCAAAGAAAAGAAGATGATAAAGTTGAAATCTTGTCAGGAGTATTTAATGGTGAGACAACTGGTACACCAATATTAATGATTATTTACAATAAGGATATGAAATCAAGAGACTATGAGACTATCAAAAATAAATTTCGTCCTGGACACGCTGATCTAACTTATTTTAAAAAATACGGCATAAGAGACTTCAGAGGAGGTGGTAGGCAATCAGCGAGAGAGACTGCAGCTAGGGTAGCTGCGGGTGCAATTGCAAAAAAAGTTTTAGAAAAAAAAATTGGGAAAAAATATTACGTTAAAGGTGCGGTTATCCAACTTGGGATTTTGGGTTGTGATGTATCTGCATGGAACAATAAATTTATAGAAAAAAATCCATTTTTCTGTCCTGACAAAAAAGTTTTAAAATTGTGGGAAAAATATTTACTAGCAATTCGAAAATCTGGCTCATCTTGTGGTGCAGTCATAGAATTAAGAGCTAACGGAGTGCCATCTGGACTAGGTGCGCCTATTTACTCAAAATTAGATATGGATTTAGCCTCAGCTATGATGAGTATCAATGCTGTAAAAGGAGTCAATATCGGAACTGGAATGGATGTTGCTCAATTAACAGGTGAACAGAATTCTGATGAGATTAGACAAAAAGGGAATAAAACGATTTTTAAATCTAACAATGCGGGTGGAATTCTTGGTGGTATTTCAAGTGGTCAACAAATAAAAGTATCTTTTGCGGTAAAACCAACATCTTCCATACTTAACTCAAGAAAAACTATTGATAAATTTGGAAAAAATACAAACATATCAGTTCGAGGTCGCCATGATCCTTGTGTTGGAATTAGAGCAGTTCCAATAGGTGAAGCGATGATGCATTGTGTTTTATTGGATCATTTTTTGATGCACAAAGCCCAATGCGAGTCTTAATTTTTTTTCTGAACAACAACTTTAGAGTCCAAAACCTCATAAACTTTTTCTTCGATAGCTTTGCTATCCAGGCCAGCAATCTGATACATTAGATCAGGTTTATCTTGATCAATAAACTTGTCAGGAAAAGTCATCGACCTAAATTTAATTTTTTCTAATAAACCTTTTTCTGATAAAAATTTACTTAAATGAGATCCAAAACCTCCGATTGAACCTTCTTCAACTGAAATAACAACTTCATGATTTTTTGCTGTATTCCACATTAGATTTTCATCTAGTGGTTTACAAAATCTTGAGTCAATTAAGGTAAGATTTAAACCTTTTTTTTCAAGATTGTTTAAAGCTTTTTGGCATTCTTGCAAACGGGCACCAAAATTAATTAAAGCAATTTCTTTACCCTCTTTAATAACCCTGCCTTTTCCAATTTCAATTTTTTCATTAATTTCTGGAAGTTTAATCCCAATACCAGTTCCACGAGGGTACCTAAAAGCTGACGGTTTATCATTAATGTCAACTGAAGTATTAATCATTTTAACTAATTCCGACTCATCGCTTGGAGCCATAACTACAAAATTAGGTAAAGTTGATAAGTAGGTTATATCAAAAGATCCGGCATGTGTAGGACCGTCCGCACCAACAAGACCTGCACGGTCTATAGCGAATCTAACAGGTAAACTTTGAATTGCTACATCGTGAACAACCTGATCATAGGCTCTTTGTAAAAAGGTAGAGTAAATTGCTGCATAAGGCTTGAATCCTTCTGTAGCTAAACCAGCAGAAAATGTCACTGCATGTTGTTCTGCAATACCAACATCAAACATTCTATTTGGAAATTTTTTTGCAAATAAATCCATTCCAGTACCAGATGGCATCGCAGCAGTGATACCAATTATTTTACTATCTCTCTCAGCGTGTTTAATTAACGTATTTGCAAAAACACTTGTATATGATGGAATTTTAGAACTTGATTTTTCTTGTACTCCAGTTTTTATGTTAAACTTCGAAACACCATGGTATTTGTCTTTTGAATTTTCTGCAAATTGATAACCTTTTCCTTTTTCAGTTTTAATATGTATCATTATTGGACCTTCAAAGTTAGTATCTTTTGCATTTTTTAAAACTGAAACAAGAGTATCAATATCATGTCCGTCTATTGGTCCAACATAATAAAAACCTAGTGAATTAAAAAGTGTCCCACCTGTTACTGCTGATCTCAGAAAATCTTCTGCTTTTCCAGCTTTTTTTGAAAATCTTTTGGAAAAGGCAGAAATAATTAATTTAAACGTCTCTCTTAGACTAAAATATATTTTCCCAGTCAATAATTTTGCTAAATAACTTCTCATTGCACCCACAGGTTCTGCAATTGACATGTCGTTATCATTTAAAATTACTATCATTTTAGTTTTTGATATGCCCGCATTGTTCATTGCCTCATAAGCCATTCCAGCACTGATCGCTCCATCGCCAATAACAGCAACAACGTTTTCTGATTTTTTTGAAAGTTTATTTGCAGTAGCAATACCTAAAGCTGCAGAAATTGATGTAGAACTATGTGCTGCACCAAATGGGTCATATTCACTTTCAGATCTTTTTGTGAAACCAGATAGTCCATTTCCTTGTCTAAGTGTTTTGATTCTATTTTTACGACCTGTTAAAATTTTATGAGGATACGATTGGTGGCCGACATCCCAAACTATTTTATCATTAGGTGTATCAAAAACATGGTGTAAGGCTACCGTCAACTCAACAACTCCTAAACCTGCACCTAAATGACCACCTGTAAATGAAACAGCCTCTATCAATTCCTCTCTTAACTCCTTTGACAGTGTAATCAATTCTGAGGATTTGAAATTTTTTATATCCGATGGAAAATTTACATTATCTAAAAACTTATATTTTGTCATTTTTTTCTATTTACCACAAACTCTACAGTTTCAATCAAATCTTTACTTTTATACTTACTTAAAGAAGAAATTATTCTATTTTTTAAATAAGAAGAATATTTAACAGCATTTTTATACCCGAGTAAACTTATTAAAGTCGCCTTGCCCTTTTTTTTGTCTTTTCCAGTTTTTTTTCCAATCTTTTTCTCACTTCCACTGTAATCTAGAAAATCATCAATAATTTGAAATAAAAGTCCAATATCTAAACCTATCTTTTTAAACTGATTTATCTTCCCAAACTTATTAGCAATAATCAACGGCGCTATAGTGGAAAATGAAAAAAGTTTACCAGTTTTATTAAGCTGCATATCTATAATTTTTTTTTTACTTACTCTTTTTTTTTCAAAATTAAGATCTAAATATTGGCCCCCTGCAATTCCTAAATGACCTGAAGTATTTGAGAGTAAATTTATTAATCTACTTTTTTTATTTTCACTAATATTGAAACTTTTTTCGCTTAAAATTTCAAAGGCTAATGTAAGCAGTGAATTCCCAGCTAGGACTGCTGTTGCTTCACCAAATTTTTTGTGCGTGCTTAACTTTCCTCTTCTTAAATCGTCATTATCCATACACGGCAAATCATCGTGTATAAGTGAATATGCATGAATACATTCCACTGCAGCTCCTACTCTTATTAAATGATAATAAGGTACTGAAAAAATTTTTCCTACATCAACAATGATCTTTGATCTTATTTTTTTTCCACCAGGAAATAAACCATAATTCATTGAAGTGATTAATTCAGTTCTTCTCTGTTTTTTTAAAAAATTCTTGAGAAATTTATTTATATCTTTTCCTGTTTTATTTAGTTTTTTTTCCATCTTTTTTAAGAATTTGTTTTATTTTTAATTTGTTTTTTTCAGATATTTCTCTTGAAGTATTTTGAAACTTTTTTTCAATAAATTTATTTAATTTAAATATTTCAAGATAATCCTCTTCGGATTGATTTTGAGCTTTATTTTTTTCAATTTTTTCAACCAAATTATTAAGAATTTCTTTAAGTTCATCTAAAGATTTAGACTCAATATCATCTGGTAAATTTTTTTGTTTCATATATTAGTTTGTATTATTACATGAATTATAATCTTTCAAATATTAAAAAAGCTAAATATTATTTAGATAAAAATGAATGTATTGGGTTTCCGACTGAAACTGTTTATGGTTTAGCGGCTAATGCTTATTCAAAAAAGGCTACCTTAAAAATATTCAAACTTAAGAAAAGAAATAAAAGAAATCCACTCATAGTGCATTATTCTAGCTTAAAAATGCTTAATAACGACTGTATGATTAATGAAGAATTTTTAAAGTTATATAAAAAATATTGTCCAGGACCTATTACATTTGTTTTAAAATTAAAAAAAAATAGTAATATTTCAAAAATCGTAACTAATAATAAAAAAACACTAGCTGTTAGGTTTCCTAGTCATCATCTGGCTATTAAACTTTTAAACATATTGAAATATCCTCTAGCGGCACCAAGTGCAAATATATCCTCAAAAATAAGTCCGGTAGCAAAAGAAGATGTAAAGGAAGAATTTGGAGAAAGAATTAAATTTATTCTTGACGGCGGTAGATCTAAAATCGGATTAGAGTCTACTATAGTTAGTTTATTAGGAAAACCAAAAATATTAAGGCTAGGAGGAATTGAAAGAAAAAGGATTAACAAAATTTTGAGAAAAAAAATCCTTTATAAAAAAAATGATAAAACAATTGTTGTCCCGGGACAATTAAGTTTACACTATTCACCTGGAATACCTATAAAGCTAAATAAGAAAAAACCAAAAGAAAATGAAGCTTTTATTTTAATAAAAAAAAGAAAAATAACTTCAAAGAATTATTATTATTTAAGTAAAAAAAAAGATTTAAAAGAAGCTGCAAAAAATTTGTATAAAGTTTTAAGAAATATTAAAAATAAAAATTATAAAAGTATTGCTGTAGAAAAAATTCCCAATTATGGATTTGGGGAAGCAATTAATGAAAGACTTAAAAGGGCTTCAGCAAAGTAATGGAAAGTTCAATAAAAGTAATTGATCTAAAAAAGAATTATGGAAATAAAGAAGCGGTTAAGAATATTAATTTTGAAATTCAAGAAAACGAGATAATTGGGTTGCTTGGTCCTAATGGATGTGGGAAAACTACTACTATAGGAATGATTTTAGGTTTATTAAAACCTACAAGTGGGCAAGTTTTGATTAATGGCTTTCAACTAGAAAAAAATAGAATTGAGATTCTTCAAAAGATAAATTTTATTTCTCCTTATATTGAATTACCAAAGAAACTTACAGTTAAGCAGAATCTAATTGTTTATGGAAAACTGTATTCTGTCAAAAACTTGAATAGTAGAATAGATTATTTGGTAGAAGAACTGAGATTACAAAATTTGCTTGATAGAGTGACCGGAGAATTATCTTCAGGGCAAAAAAATAGAATAAGCTTAGCTAAAGCGATTATCAATAATCCATCTGTCTTATTGCTCGATGAACCTACAGCTTCACTTGATCCAGAAACGGGAGATTTTGTAAGAACCTTTTTAGAAAATTATAAAAAAGAAAAAAAGGTATCTATATTATTAGCATCCCATAATATGGATGAAGTAACTAGATTGTGTTCATCAATAATGATGATGAAAAATGGTTTAATAATTGATCAAGGTAAACCAAATGATCTAGTCAAAAAACATGGAAGACAAAATCTAGAGGAAGTTTTTTTAAAACTTGTAAGGAATTAATATGAATATAGGTAGAATGTATGGATTGTTCTTAAGGCACTTTTTTTTAATAACTAGGTCTTTTCCGAGAATTTTAGATCTAATATATTGGCCAACAATACAAATTACTTTATGGGGTTTCATCTCAAATTTTTTTACAACATACAGCTCGTATTATAATAATGCTGTTGGAATAATATTAACATGTGCGATACTTTATGATTTTCTATTTAGAACAAGTATCGGGTTTAACATGCTTTTTTTAGAGGAAATCTGGAGTAGAAATTTTACAAATTTATTCATCTCACCAATAAAAAAAAGTGAAATTTTAATTTCATTAATATTCACAGCTTTAGTTAGAGCTTTAATCGGTTTAGTTCCTGCAATTCTTTTAACTTCTCCTCTATTTGGAATTTCTATATTAGATTTAGGTTTAAGTTTATTTTTTTTATTTCTTAGTCTCTACATTTTTGGAATAACGCTAGGTATACTAGTTTCTTCTGGTCTACTTAGGTTTGGCCCTTCATTTGAAAATATTGCCTGGTCAACTATGTTTCTGTTGGCTCCTTTTGGATGTATTTATTATCCTGTAGATATATTACCTGAAATATTTCAAAAAATTGCTTATGCACTACCACTCGTATACATATTTGAGGAGGCTAGAAATATTTTAGTCAATGGATTTGTAAATGTAGAAAATATTTTTAAAGCATTTTATCTAAATGGATTATATTTATTTATCTCCATTTGCCTATTTTACTACTCTTTCAGTAAAGCCCGTAAAAAGGGAACATTAATTAATATAGGGGAATAATTTGGTGCGCCTGCTAGGAGTCGAACCCAGAACCTCCTGATCCGAAGTCAGGCGCTCTATCCAGTTGAGCTACAAGCGCATATAGTATTAATATTATAATTTATGAAAAATATCATTAAGTTTATTGTTAAGGATAATGAAAACAATCAAAGAGTTGATTTATTTTTATCAAACAACAAAAAAGAACTCAGCAGGACTAGAGTTAAAAATTTGATTTTAAACCAAAGATTGTTGATAAATGAAAAAATTTGCACCGACCCATCAAAAAAAGTTAATGAAAATGACAATATAAAACTTGAAATACCTGAGCCACAGAAAGCTTCTTTAGAACCATTTGATTTCAAACTTAATATCATTTATGAGGATAAAGATTTAATGGTAATAAACAAACCTGCCGGGATATCTATGCATCCTGGAGCTGGGGACTACAATAAAACATTGGTAAATGCCTTAATATTTTATGATAGTAAAAATCTTTCAACTATTGGTGATGAACTTAGACCGGGAATCGTTCATAGAATTGATAAAGATACATCTGGTTTAGTTGTGATTGCGAAAAATAATAGAACACACGAAAAATTATCTAGTCAATTTAGCGACCATACAATTAGAAGAGTTTACCAAACCCTTGTATGGGGAAAGCTAAGGCCTCAAACTGGTAGAATTGAAACATTGATTACAAGAAGCTCAAAAAATAGACAATTAATGCAGGTTGGTCTTACTAAAGGAAAAAATGCAATTACTAATTATAAAACCTTGGAAATTTTTGAAAATAAAAAAATACCAACTTTTAGTTTAATTGAGTGTAGATTGGAAACTGGTAGAACCCATCAAATTAGAGTTCACATGAGTTACAAAGGTAATAATATTTTAGGAGACAAAAAATATAAAAAAAAATTCAAAAAATTCAGAAATATTAATGATGATTTAAATAATCTAATTCTTAAACTAGATCGACAATTCTTACATGCAAAAACTCTTGGGTTCAATCATCCCTCAAAAAATAAGGAGGTCGAATTTACATCAAATTTACCTCAAGATTTAAATACGCTGTTAAAAAAGCTTAGAAATTCGAAGTAATTACAATATTGCAAAAAATTAATTATTTATTAAATACATAGTAATAAAATGACATCTACATTCAAATACCCTGCTATAAGCAATGAAGGCGGTCTGTCAGTATACTTAGACCAGATAAAAAAATTTCCAATGCTTGATGCTGAAGAAGAATATATGCTTGCTAAAAATTGGAAAACTACAGGAAATGTTAAATCAGCTGAAAAACTTGTGACAAGCCATTTAAGATTGGTTGCAAAAATTGCGATGAGGTACAAAGGTTATGGATTGCCAATGAATGAAATTATTTCTGAGGGAAATGTAGGATTAATGCAGGCAGTGAAAAAATTTGAACCTGAAAAGGGTTTTAGATTGGCAACTTATGCTATGTGGTGGATTAAGGCATCGATACAAGAATATATTTTAAGATCTTGGAGTTTAGTAAAAATTGGTACAACTACAGCACAAAAGAAATTATTTTTTAATTTAAAAAAATTAAAAAATCAAATAGCCCCAAAAAATGAAGGTGATCTAAAAAAAGATGAGGTAGAAAAAATTGCGAATACGCTTGATGTGAGTGAAGATGAAGTTATTTCAATGAATAGAAGGTTGTCCGGCAAAGAACAATCCTTGAACGCTCCGATTGGTGAGGATGGTGATGAGTGGCAAGACTGGGTTGTTGATAAAGAAATGGATCAAGAATTAAAAATAGCTCATCAAGAGGAACTTGACCAAAGAAAAGATTTGCTTCAGGACTCTATAAAAATACTAAATGATAGAGAGAAAGAGATTCTTTATGCAAGAAGATTAAATGAAAATCCATCAACACTCGAAGACTTAAGTAAAAAATATAAAATTAGTAGAGAAAGAATAAGACAAATTGAAAACAAAGCTTTTGAAAAACTACAAAAGCATATGCTTAATTCAGCAAAATCAAAAAATTTACTTCCAGTAAATTAAATTTTAAAAGGATCTTCGATTAAAATTGTATCGTTTCTCTCAGGGCTTGTTGAAATGCTTGAAACCTTTGTTTCAATAAATTTTTCAAGCTCTTTAATATAAATTTTTGCATTCTCCGGCAATTTTTCAAAATTTTTGATTCCTTTTGTTGAAGATTTCCAACCTTTAAAGCTTTTATAAATTGGCTTAACTTTTAATTGATCATCTACAGCAGCGGGCAAATAGTCAACCTTTTTGCCATCCAGTTCATAAGCTACACACATTTTGATTTCTTCTAGTTCGTCTAAAACATCTAGTTTGGTTAATGCTATTCCATTAATACCTGAGACTTTAATCGTTTGTCTTACCAAAACACCGTCAAACCAACCACATCTTCTTTTTCTGCTAGTAACAGTTCCAAACTCTTTTCCTATTTTACCGAGATGTTCTCCAGTTTCATTTTTCAACTCAGTTGGGAAAGGACCCTCGCCTACCCTTGTCGTGTAGGCTTTTGTGATACCAAGAACATAACCAATTGTATTTGGTCCACACCCTGAGCCTGTTGCTGCTGAAGATGCAACTGTATTTGATGAAGTTACAAAAGGATAAGTGCCATGATCTACGTCTAACAAAATTCCTTGTGCACCTTCAAATAAAATTTTCTTTCCTTCGTTTTTAAATTCATCAATCTTTTTCCAGACGGGCTTTGAAAAATTCAATATTTGGGGTGCAATTTCAAGAAGTTCCTTTTTCAACTTATTTTTTTCAAACAATTCTTTTCCTAAACCTTTTCTTATTGCATTATGGTGCATTAAAACAGTTTCAAGCCTATGATCTAAATTTTTTTCAGAAATTAAATCCATTACCCTGATTGATCGTCTCCCTACTTTGTCTTCATATGCTGGTCCTATACCTCTTCTTGTGGTGCCAATTTTTGCTTTTCCTGCTGCATCTTCTCTTATTTCATCCATTTCTTTGTGAAAAGGTAAAATTAAATTGGCTGACTCTGACAAAATTAAATTTTCTTCAGATATCTCTACTCCTTTTAATTTTATCTCTTTTATTTCATCTAATAATGCCCATGGATCAACTACAACCCCGTTACCAATAATTGATATTTTATCTTTTCTAACAATTCCTGAAGGAAGTAATCTTAATTTATAAGTAACTCCATCTATTACTAACGTATGTCCAGCATTGTGTCCGCCCTGAAATCTTACAACTACATCTGCTTCACTTGAGAGCCAATCAACAATTTTTCCTTTTCCTTCATCACCCCACTGAGAACCGACAACAGCTACATTTTTCATTTAAATTTATTCTTAATATTAAACACGCTTATATGGTTTATTGGCCCATAGCCTTTTCCAAAATTAGGCCCTGATCCGATTGAATGGTTAACATAATTAATCGCCATCTTACAAGATTTCTTTAATGTTTTTCCACACGAAAAATAAGTCGCTATCGCACTAGATAAAGTACATCCTGTACCATGTGTATTTTTTGTTTTGATTTTTTTACTTTTAAAAAATTCTTTTTCACCTTTATGCAAATAAAGATCATAAACATATTTTGCTTTTAAATGACCCCCTTTTATTAAAACATTTTTTGCTCCGAAACTTAATAATTTTTTTCCAGCTATAATCATATCATCTGTTGTTTTAATTTTTATTTTAGCAAGTATTTCTGCCTCTGGTATATTTGGTGTAATTAAAGATACCCTATTCATTAATTTAGTTCTTATTATTTCTATTGATTTATCATCAACTAATTTTGTGCCACCTTTCGCTACCATCACTGGATCTAGAATAATTTTTTTTACTTTAATTTTCTTTAAAGAATTTATTACTGTTTCAATAACTTTTTTTGAGTGTAACATTCCAATCTTTATAGCATCAGGCCTGATATCTTTTGAGGTGAATTCAATTTGCCTTTTAATTTCATTGATTGGAACTTTTGAAATCGACAAAACTCCTGTCGTATTTTGTGAAGTTATTGCAGTAACAGCTGTCATTGCATAAGAGCCAAGACTTGTAATGGTTTTAATATCTGCTTGAATACCTGCGCCCCCGGAAGAGTCTGAGCCCGCAATAACTAATATTTTAGATTTAAGTTTCAATTTATTTAACAGACCTTTTTACAATATTTATACATTTTTTTAATAAATGAATATTGTTTGACTCGCCCATAATTCTGATTTTAGGCTCTGTGCCAGATTTTCTTACAAGCATTCTACCATAATTTTTAATTATTCTTTCAGATTTTTTAATAGCAACTTTACACTTAGTAGAATTAATAATTGATTTATCTTTAACCTTTACATTTTCTAATATTTGAGGTGTTAATTTAAATAAGTTAAAAAGCTCACTCGCCTTTTTACCTTTTCTCATTGAAAATAGAATTTCTAGTGCAACTAGTAGCCCATCACCTGTTGTTGCAAATTTGCCAAGTATAATGTGCCCAGATTGTTCTCCGCCTAAATTAAAGTTTTCTTTTTGCATTTTTTCCTTAACATATCTGTCTCCTACATTAGCTCTGACAAATTTAATTTTTTGATCTCTAAAAAAGTTTTGTAATCCATAATTTGACATTAGGGTGCCAATTACACCACCTTTTAGAATTTTCTTTCTTTTCCATCTGGTTGCTAGCATTGCAATAATTTTATCACCATCAACAATGTTGCCCTTCTCGTCAGATACAATTATTCTGTCTGCATCGCCATCTAAAGATATTCCAATATGCGCTTTGTTTTTTCGAACTAAAGATTTGATCTTTTGCGGAAAGGTTGAGCCACAATTATCATTAATATTTAAACCATTTGGAGAAGTCCCATACTCAATTACTTTTGCACCCAAGCTCCTTAATAATTTTGGTCCAGATTTATAACCTGCTCCGTTGGCACAATCTATTGCAATTTTCATTCCTTTTAACTTAAAACTTCTTGGAAAATTATCTTTTAATATTTTTATATATTTATCATTTGCATCCTCTAATCTCTTTACTCTTCCTAAAATTTTTGGTTCAGAAAGATTTTTTGCTATTTTAGAGTCAATTAGTTTTTCTATTTTCTTTTCAATTTTGTCAGAGAGTTTTAGGCCATCTGGTCCAAATAATTTAAGTCCATTATCATGATATGGATTATGAGATGCTGTAATCATAATTCCCATATTTGCTTTCATCTTTTTTGTTAACATCGCTAATCCATTTGTTGGTAAAGGTCCAAGCGTATAGACATGCATTCCTGCTGATGCCAATCCCGATACTAATGCGGGCTCAAGAGTATATCCTGAGAGTCTTGTGTCTTTTGCAATAATAGCTGTTTGTTTTGATTTTTTCTGATTTTTAAAATATGTCCCTGCTGCAAGACCAAATTTAAAGAACATTTCACCATTAATTTTGGTTTGGTTAACCTTCCCTCTAATCCCATCGGTTCCAAAATATTTTTTTGTCATTTTAAAATTTTAGTGATTTAAAAACTTTGATACTTTGATTAACTTCATTTACATCGTGGACTCTTAAAATCTGAATGCCCTGCATCATAGCACACAAACTAGATGATATAGTTCCCCCTAATCTTTCTTTGCTATCGTTTACCCCAGAAATATCTTTAATAAATCTTTTTCTAGAAGTGCCTAACATTACAGGATATCCAAGAGAATGAAAAATAGAAATGTTTCTTAATAAGGTAATATTATGTTTCAATCTTTTTCCAAAACCAATTCCTGGATCCAAAATAATGTTTTTATGATTTATACCGTTGACTTTAAGTTCTAAAATTTTTTTTTGGAAGAAGTCATAAATATCTAGCAAGACGTTTTTATACGAAGGTTTAATTTGCATTGTTTTTGGATTACCCTGCATATGATGAATTATAAAGGGGGTTTTTTTATTTCTTAGGATTTTTAATGTATTAAGATCGTAATTGAGTCCGGAAACATCATTAATGATATGGGCACCATATTTTAAACTTTTTTTCATTATGGCACTTTTTCGAGTGTCAATAGATATTACATTTTTTAATTTTTTTGTTTTTTTTAATACCTCCTTAATCCTTTTCCACTCAATTTTTTCATTTACATCATTTGATCCTGGTCTTGTGGACTCTCCCCCTATATCAATAATTGATGATCCTTTTTCAATAAAATGTTTTATTCTTTTTAAAGCATCTTTATGATTATTATATTTTCCACCATCTGAAAAACTATCAGGAGTTAAATTAACAACTCCCATTATTAGAGGTAAAGACTTAAACTTTAGTTTAGAAAAGTTTTTTTTTTTAGTTATATTTTTTATATCTAATTTTACTTTTTTTTTTAAATTTTTACTTAAAAAATTTAGTTTTGAAATGTGGATTCTTTTTTTCTTTTTTCTTGTTATAAGTTCTATTGTATCAAAAGAAATTTTATTATTTCCATTAAGTGGGAGAGCAAGTTTTTTATTGACCATCAGGGTTGAGTGGTCACCATAATAGAAATTACACGCTCTAGTGTAATATTTTAACATTAAATATTAATGAACAATTTTTGGTTTTAAACCAATTGATCCTAAAGCAGAGTCAGAACTTTCATCCTCAACTTTTAAATCTTCCTTATTAGGCGGATATTCGTTTTTGTTAATTATTTTTGCTATATCCTCACCAGTCAATGTTTCGTAAGTTAAAAGAGCTTTTGCTATTTTATGCAAATCATCAATTTTGTTTGTTAAAATTGTTTTTGCTTGATTGTAACCTTCGTCAACAAGTTTTCTTATTTCTCTATCAATTTTTTGAGCAACAGCCTCTGAAACACTTTGTGTTTGTGTTACAGATCTTCCAAGGAAAACCTCCTCTTGATTTTCACCATATTCAACAGGACCAAGTTCCTCACTCATTCCATACTTTGTAACCATAGCTCTTGCTAATGAGGTTGCTTGGTTAATGTCTGAACCATTTCCCCCACCTGCACCTGTTGATATATTATCTTTACCAAATATAAGTTCTTCGGCAACTCTTCCTCCAAAGCACACAGCCAATCTTGCTTTCAGATATTTAATAGAGTGACCATGTTTATCTCTTTCTGGTAGATTCATGACCATTCCTAACGCTCTTCCTCTAGGAATGATTGTTGCTTTATGAATTGGGTCGTAATTTGGCAAGTTAAAAGAAACTATTGCATGTCCACCTTCGTGATAAGCAGTTAATTTCTTCTCATCTTCCGTCATGACCATAGATCTTCTTTCAGCACCCATCATCACCTTGTCTTTTGCATCTTCAAATTCTTGAGATGTTACAATTCTTTTATTTTTTCTCGCAGCTAACAATGCAGCCTCGTTAACTAAATTAGCAAGATCTGCTCCTGAAAATCCAGGTGTACCTCTTGCGACAGTTCTTAAATTTACATCTGGAGACATAGAAATTTTTTTAGCATGAACTTTTAAAATCTTTTCTCGACCTATAATATCTGGATTTGAAACTACAACTTGTCTATCAAATCTTCCTGGTCTTAAAAGCGCTGGATCTAAAACGTCAGGTCTGTTAGTTGCAGCAATAATTATTACACCCTCATTTGTATCAAATCCATCCATCTCAACTAGTAATTGGTTTAATGTTTGTTCTCTTTCATCATTGCCTCCACCTAAGCCTGCGCCTCTACTTCTTCCAACAGCATCTATCTCGTCAATGAAAATTATGCATGGTGAATGTTTTTTACCTTGTTCAAACATATCTCTAACTCTTGAAGCACCAACTCCAACAAACATTTCAACAAAGTCTGATCCAGAAATCGTGAAGAAAGGAACACCTGCTTCACCGGCAATAGCTCTAGCAAGTAAAGTTTTTCCTGTACCTGGAGGTCCTACTAATAAACAACCTCTTGGTATCTTACCACCCAATCTACTAAATTTTTTTGGATCTCTCAAAAATTCTACCACTTCTTGAACTTCCTCTTTCGCTTCCTCAACTCCAGCAACATCGTTAAAAGTAACTTTCCCTTTAATCTCATTCATCATCTTTGCTTTTGATCTTCCAAATCCCATTGCACCACCTTTACCACCTTGCATTTGTCTCATAAAGAATATCCAAACGGCGATTAAAAGTAACATTGGGAACCACGATAAAAGAACTCCAAACAAAGATGGCATTTTCTCATCAAGTGGAGCTGCAGATATACTTACACCTTTATCGGTTAATTTTTCTATTAAGTTTGGATCGTTCGGTGAGTATGTTGAAAAAACCGATCCATCGGCCATAACACCTTTAATATTGTTACCTTGTATCTGAACTTCTACAACCCTTCCATTATCAACCTCTGTTAAAAATTCGGAGAAAATAATTGTTTTATTATTTTTGTTTTGAAGATTTTGTGGATTCTTGAACATGTTGTAAAGACCTATAGTCAAAACAACAATAATCACCCACATAGCAAGATTCTTTAAATTCATAATATGATAAGTTAAGAATTATTCTAAATTTAACAAGTGCTAAATTGTTACATAAATGAGTTTATTTTGTGTTTTCCTTAGAAATAACTACTGAATTCTCTATTTTTTCAATAACACATCCTCCTATAGTTGCTTTGGTCAAGGATTTTTGTTTAATTTGATTAATAATCCTTGAGACACCCTTGCCTCTAGCGGGAAAATATCTGCCGCTAATATCTTGTAAAATTTTTGTAAAGGACCTTAAAATTATTTCATCAGTACTACTAAAAAACTTTAAAGATAAGATTGCTTTATTATTATTATTTTTTGATGGACTGATATAAGAATTCTCATTGATGTTTTCTTGTACAAAAAATTCAATTGAGTTATTTGAGGATATTAAATTTTCAAAAGTCATTTTAAACTTTTTTTGATCAAGGCCATTTTTTTTAAGATTGTTAATCATAAACCTTACCCGTGATCTCAAATACTCTAAGCTTCTATTTGATGGATCATCTATATAGAAGTTAAAGGTATTTTTAGTCACGTACAATAAATCTTCTTTTGAAAAATCAAGTAATGGTCTAACAATATTGATTTTATTTCTTTGCAAATTTCTATAATTATAAAAAGATACAAGTCCCTTAAGACCAGAGCCCCTTAATAATCTGATGAAGAAATTTTCTTGAAAATCATCAAAATGGTGGCCTAATAATAATGTATTAATTTTTTTTGTTTTGCAAAAACCTTCGAATACCTTAAATCTGTAATCTCTAGACTCTGATTGAGTTTTTTTAGTATTTATCTTTTTTTTCCACGTAATTATCTTGCACTCAATTCTAAATTTTCTTAAGATCTTTTTTAAAGTCCCGGCCTCCTTCGAGGATTTATCTCTTAGTTTATGATCTACATGAACAAAGTGAAAGTTATTATCTTTATTTTTAATTTGATAACATTTTGAAAGATATGCTAAAGCAAGACTGTCTGCACCCCCTGATACTGCAACTAAGTACCCTTTGAATTCTTTCTTTTTAATTAAAAATTCAAATCTTTGATAGATTTTTTTTATTCTTTTATTTCTTATTTGAGGACTAAAAACTGAATTTTTAAGATTTTTTCTTTTTACACTCGAACTTTTTTTCTTCATATTTTGCTTTTTGAAGAACTGATTGTTTTGCATCAGGATATTCTTTTTTAACTCCCGTAATCATTAAACACCCTTGATCTTTTTCTCCAATTTGCACTAATGATACTCCAAGCTTAAGTAAATTTATAGCTGCTTTTTCACTTTTAGGATATTTTTGATAACCTTCTAAGTAAGCGGAAGCAGCATCTGTATAAAGTTGTCTAATTCTAAATGTTTCTGCATACCAATATTGTGCGCTACCTGCCATTTTATGTTCAGGATTTGTCATTACAAATTCTCTAAGCGCTCTTTCTGCTGTCGTATAGTCTCCTTGTTTTAAAAAGCTAGTAGCAAACTCGTATTGTTTGCCGGGTTTGTCATTAGGTAAGATTTTTTCCTCTGACACAAATTTTTCAGTTATGACTGTACCAGTTGTATCTATTGATTGAGTTTGTTGTGTTAATTCATTTGTTTCTGATGACTTGTAAGATACTGCGCCAAGATCTTGCGGTTGAGAAGAGCCAGGTAAAACTTTTTTCTTAGATGTAACTTTTTTATTAATGTCCTCGCCCTCTAAATTTTGAAACCTCAATTGATTATCTGCTTGAACTTTTGATAATCTGCTTGATAATTTATCGATTTTAAAATTTATTTCCTCAAATTTATTTGTCAAATCTTGAAATTGTTTTTCTATTTCAGACAATTTTAATAAATGTCTTGTAAGCACATCTTCATCATTTGAGCTTAATTTTGTTTTGCTAGATGTAATTATATCTGAAGACTGTGAATAAACAGCTTTTTCTAAAGTTTTTAAATCTTTTTGTAATGTTTTTATTACTTCTAAAGTTTCTGTTTCTTCTGCTTTAACAAAAATAATTGAAAAAAGAAATATTATTAAAATTAATATGCTTTTATTTATATACTCTAAAAATTTCATTAGTTAATTTCTATCTATAATGATGGCAAAAAAAAGACCCCAACAACTTATGTTATTGGGGTCTGAATTTATAAATTATTAGTTAGCTTTTACTGTTACTGATCTTCTGTTTTTTGACCAAGCTAAAGGATTTGAACCAGAGTCTACTGGTCTTTCTTTTCCATAACTTATTACTGAAATTCTATTTCCAGATATTCCATAAGTCATTAAATAATCTTTAGCTGCGTTAGCTCTTCTCTCACCTAAAGCTAAGTTATATTCTCTTGTACCTCTTTCGTCAGCGTGACCTTCAAGAACTACATTTATTTTTGAATTTTTTCTTAACCATGATGCTTGTTTTCTTAATGTTTCTCTTGAAGCAGTAGTTAAAACTGTTTCATTAGTTGCGAAGAAAACTCTGTCTGGCACACCTGAAGCTAAATACTCAACTGTGTCTTTTCCAGTGTATACGTCACCTTGCATTTTGCCTGTAGTTTTTACGGCACATGCAGATAATAGAATACTTGCAAAAAATACTAGCAAAGTATTTCTAAAAATTTTGTTTAAACTCATTACTGCTCCTTAAAAGTTAATTTTATACTTTTTCACAACTAGATAGATCTTTCAAGCTCAAAAATCAAGGAATTATTAATTTTTTTTGAAAATACCATAATTAATCAGTTAATAATGACGACCAAGATGGGTCTGAAGCATCGGTCTGGGTTTTAACCATTCTTTCGTTATATCCAGTAAGATCTATAGACCAAAGTTTAGCCGAAAAGCCTTTTCCTGCTGAATCTGATTTTGTCTCTCTATAAAAAATTAAAACTCTTCCATTAGGGGACCAGGAAGGAGCTTCTTGATAATAGTTTTCTGTAAGTAATCTTTCGCCAGTTCCATCTGTTCTCATTACTCCAATATAAAACTTTCCTTTATGAAGCTTTGTAAAAGCTATCAAATCACCTCTTGGAGACCACACGGGTGTTCCGTAAAGACCATTTCCAAAAGATATCCTTTTAACTTTTGAACCATCGCTTCTCATTACATAAATTTGCTGATATCCACTTCTATCTGAATTGAAGCAAATATATTTGCCATCAGGGGAATATGATGGAGATGTATCAATTGATGGATGATTTGTTATTTTTTCAACCTCTCTACTTTCAAGGTCCATTGTATAAATATCTGAATTTCCATCTTTAGCAAAACTCATGATAATTTTTTTCCCATCGGGGGAGAAACGTGGAGCAAATGTCATACCAGGAAAGTCTCCAACAACTTCCTGAATACCTGTTTCAATATCTAGTAAATACACTCTAGGCAGATTTTTAAAATAAGATAAATAAGTAACCATTTGATTTGTTGGATTAAACCTTGGTGTTAAAACTAATTCATTTCCTAGAGTTAAGTACTTTGTATTAAATCCATCTTGATCCATAATTGCTAACTTCTTAATACGACTTGTTTTTAGTCCCTCTTCAGCTACATAAATAATTCTGGTATCAAAATAACCTTTTTCACCTGTCAACCTTTGATAAACTTTATCAGTAATTATATGCCCAACTCTTCTCCAGTTTTCTGAAACAGTGGTAAATGCTAATGCCATAATTTCTTTGCCAGCTAATACATCCCATAATCTAAATTCAACTCTAAGCTTTTCATCAACTATCTTTACTTCTCCGGTAATTAATGCTTGAGCTTTAATTAACGCCCAATCTTCGAATCTAGGTTTAACATGAGCAATATCTGGTTTTTGTAGAAATGCTTTTGGATCTAACGGATTGAATAAACCTGATTGTCTTAAATTATTCTCAACAACTTTTGATATTTCTGCACCTATATCTTCAAGTTTTAATAAATCTTTAAATTTTTCTTTGGAATTTTGATCAACAGATAATGGCGACACCGCTAGCGGCAAGGGATTTAAATTACCTCTTGTAATATCTACTTCTATAAGAGACCAAGCCTTACCCCAATTAAAAGTAAACAAACAAATATATATAAAAAAAATAATTCTTTTCATCCTTGAAGCATCTCCCTAGCATCAAAATTTAATTGAATTTCTTTCCACCTCTCATAACCTGTAGTTGGAACTCTTAAGGGCTGACACAATCTAATTGCTCTTAGAGCACTTTCTGCTAAAACTTTATAAAAACCTTGTCCTGGTTTATTCATTCTAGCATGATCAAGTATTTCAGAATTAATAATTGTACCATCGGGTTTTAAATTTAGTTTAATTCTTACAAGAAGATCTTCATTATAAGGTAAGCCTAATGGGATACTCCAGCATCCAAATATTTGTGCTTTAAGAGCATCTTCCTCATTTAAGGTCAATCCAGAGGAAATAACACTTTTTCTCTGTGATTGGGTTATTTTATTATCACTTTTAATCATCTCTGCAGTTTCTTCTTTCGATTTATCAATTAGCGCAGCAATATTGTTTGGATCAAATAATTCTTTTTTTTCAAATTCTGAAACTTGTTTAATTTCATCATCAATTTTTTCTGGGTTTTGTTTATCCTGTTCTGGTTTTTTTACAATATTTTTTTGTTGATCTGGTAATGGTATTGCATCTGGTTTTTCTTTTTTAACTTTTTTTGGGGGTGCTTGCTCAGAAACAAGTTTTTCTTTTTCTTTCTTCTTTATTTCTTCAATAATTTTTTTAGCTTTAGGAGCATAAGGTATTGATGTTTTGTCAGTTATTTGAATAAGTTCTATGGATATAATCGGGGGAAGATCTATTGGTTTTTTTGCTAAAAATGGAAGGCTCAATGCTGTTATAATTATAAGAAATAAATGTAGTAAAGATGATATAATAATATTATTAGCCACTATCAATCACCTTTCTTTATAAGGTTCTGAAATAAGCGCTACTTTTGTAAATCCTGAACCAGAAAGCATTCCCATCACTTCTAGAACTCTTCCATAATTGATTGTCTTGTCACCTCTTACATATATTCTTGTATCTGTCCTGTTTTTTGAAACAGCTAATATTTTAGCAATTACATTATCAAACTCAACTTTAGACTCTTGAATAAATATCTCTCCTTTTGAATTTATACTTAAAGTTAATGGTTCTTGTTCCTCAGGAAGAGAGTCAGCTGAACTTTCTGGTAGATCTACTTGAACACCGACTGTCAATAATGGTGCTGTGACCATAAAAACAATTAAAAGAACCAACATAACATCAACAAATGGTGTTACATTTATTTCACTTATTGGATCTTTAGATTTGTTTTTTAAATTAAAGGCCATTCTTTAAATTGTAGAGATAAATCTTTTGGCAAAATTTTCTAATCTTTGAGAATATTTTTTAGAGTCATTATTAAATTTATTATATGCTACAACCGCAGGTATAGCTGCTAAGAGCCCGAGAGCTGTTGCAAATAACGCTTCTGCAATACCTGGCGCGACAATAGCCAAACTGGTGTTTCTTGAAACTGCAATTGACTGAAACGAATTCATAATTCCCCAAACTGTTCCAAACAATCCAATAAAAGGTGCTGTTGAACCTACTGTGGCTAGAAATGAATAATTTTTTTCAAGCTTGTTAACTTCATTTTCTATATTAGACTCTAATAAACCTGAAAGCTTTTCATTCAAATTACTTCTAGATCTTGATTTAAGAACTACTTGCATAGTCTTTTTAAAAACATTTGACATTGGGTCATCAATATTTGCTGGTAAATTATTATAGAAACTTTCGGCAGACCTTGATTTCCAAAATTTTTCCTCAAACTCTTGGGTTGATAAATTTATTTTTTTAAATAACTTAAATTTTTCTATAATTATCGCCCAAGTATAAATTGATGCTGCAATTAATAAAACGATAACTGATTTTACAATTATGTCTGCTCTAAGAAATAGGCTCCATAAAGAGAAGTCTACAGAACTTCCTAGTCCAACAGATTGTGATGCTATATCGGCTTCCATGAAAAATCTTTCACACTAAAATGTGTCATCAATTTGACCTGAAAGATCAAATAAATCTAATATTTGGCGTTTTGGTAATAAAAACTAGAGATTAGTATCGCATCAGCTTTATTGGCATCTTTTTTTTTTGACAATTTTGAGGAAAAATATGGATAAATTTCAATAGCTTTTGTCCTGCTGGCATCTTTATTTGTATTAATTAAATTAAAGAATTTTTTCCATTTGATTGGTGAAACGAAATCCATTGGAATTTGCATTGCAGAAAAGATTCCTTTCAACACTCCAAAAGACTGTCCAAAATTAAACATACTAGTAACCCCTTGTCCTGGCATTGCAGAAACTTGCTCGATTACAGCTATTACTTTCGTCTTATCTTCTCCTTCTATAGCTTTTTGAATTTCATTAAATATTTGAGAAGCATTAACTTGTGATTTATTTTTTTTCCCCACAGCCATTTTTGGCATCTCAAACACATCCACTATTTTTCCATCTTTAAATAAGCATATGGCACCATTAATTCCAGGATCTATTCCAATTATTAACATTGCTTAATTTTTTTCCCCAAAATTCGAGTAAACCCTTTGAACATCATCGTCATCATCTAATAATTCTATAAGTTTTTTTATGTATTCTTTATTCTCACCTTCGCTGTAAACTTTATTTAGTGGAATCCACTCAATATCTGTAGATATAAAATTTTCAACATGAGACTCAATTTTTTTTTTTATAGAATAAATATCTTCAAAACCGCAATGTATCTCATGAAAATTTTCCAAGGAAAAGCATTCATCTGCACCAGCATCAATTGCTAGTTCAAAAATTTTATCGTCTTTAATTTCATTTATGTCTATTCTAATTACGCCTATTTGTTTAAAATTGTGAGCTGCAGAACCTTGGGTACCCAAATTACCACCATTTTTTTGAAAAATTGTTCTTAATTTTGAGGCAGTTCTATTTTTATTATCTGTAAGTGCTTCAACAATTATAGCAACTTTATCTTTACCAAAACCCTCATATCTTATCTTTTCAAAATTTGAATGATTTAATGATTTTGATTTATCAATGGCTCTCTCAATGTTGTCTTTTGGCATGTTTGAGGATCTTGCTGCTTGAATAGCAGATCTAAGTCTCGGATTCATCAAAGGATCTTTATCTCCAAGTTTAGCGGCTACGGTAATTTCTCTAGAAAGTTTCGAAAAAATCTTCGATCTTTCTTTATCTGCTCTACCTTTTTTATGCTTTATACCAGCCCAGTGAGAATGTCCTGCCATATTATTTTGAGTTATTTAAAACACCCCCAACAATTATACTATTAATATTTTTAGCTAGTCCTGAAGTTTCATCACAATCTACCATAACACCCGACAAAGAACCATCCCCTAAAGATGGATAATGTTTTTCAGAGTCTTGTTTAAAGAATCTTTTTAAAGAGTTTTCTTTATTCATCCCAATTACTGAGTCGTAGTCACCACACATTCCAGAGTCCGTGATATACGCTGTCCCACCTTTTAAAACTCTTGCGTCATTTGTTGGAATGTGCGTGTGAGTACCAGTAACCAAAGTTGCTTTACTATCAAACAAATGTCCCATTGCCATTTTTTCAGAAGTAGTTTCACAATGCAAGTCGACTACTAAAAAGTCATAATCTTTTTTTAGTTGATATTTTTTTTGAAAATTTTCAGCTGTTTTGAAAACATCTTCACTTTTCCTCATGAAAACATTTCCCATTAAATTTAGTACACCTATTTTTAAATTTTTTGATGTTTGATAAATTTCAAATCCTTTTCCTGGCGATATTCCAATTAAATTAAATGGTCTAAGGAGTCTGTTATCATCCTCAACGAGTTTTAGAGTTTCTTTATGATCCCAAACATGATTTCCAGTTGTGAGTACATTTACCCCAAATTTAATTAGATTGTCTAAAACATCTTTTGTAATACCTACTCCATTATGAGCTGCGTTTTCACCATTTGCTATTACAAAATTTATTTTATTTTCCTCAACTATTTTTTTAAGGTGTTTTTTTACAACCATGCAACCTGATGGTCCTACAATGTCACCTAAAAATAAAATTTTCATTTATAAATTCTTTTTTCAGTAATTATGAAATCCATTTTTTTATCATGTTTATCAACTGGTACTTTATTAATTTTTTGACAAGAAAGAGCAAGTCCGATTTTAACACAGTTATTTTGTTTCTCAATTTTTTGAATAAACCTGTCATAGAAACCTCCTCCATAACCAAGTCTATTTAAGTTAGAGTCAAAAGCTAACATCGGAATTATTAATGTAGAAGGAGTTATTTTTTTTCCCTTAAAAGGCTCTAAGATACCAAATCTATTTATTGTTAAAGGCTCATTAGGACTCCAGCTATAAAAAGACATCTCAAATTTATTATTAATTATAGGTAAAGAAATCATAAATTTTTTTCTAATTAATTGATTCATTAATTCCAAAGTAGATAACTCATCACCAAAAGGATAATACAATCCAACTCTTTTGTTGGGAGATTTCCGCTCAATCAATTTGATTATTGCCTCAGAATTTACTTTGATTTTTTTTCTGGCAAATTTTGATCGAATTTTAGATATTTTTTTTCTTAATTGAAATTTGTTCACTACTAAATCTAATTTTTAAGATTAACTCGCTCAACAAATTCCTCTATTTCTTTTGCAGTGTTAGAAATTAATTGATCATAATTATTGTTTATTTTATCAAGCTCTTTTTGCAAGTTATTGATATCATTGTTCAGTTTAGTTGCTTCATCTTCTTTTTCATTCTTGTAGCCGTATACAAGAGATTTCAGTTCTTTAAATTTTTCAGTTAGATTAGTTAATTCTTCCTTTTTTTTCTCAACATTTTTTTTGGTATCAAAATACTCATCCATCACTTTAATAGCGGTGATCAATAATAATTTATTTTCACCTATGTTTCCTAAGTCATTTTTTAATTTTTCAAATTTATCGTTTAAATTTGCTGCTAACTCTTCAAGATGATCCTCTTGACCATCTTCACATGAAAGAAGAAAGTCTTTTCCATTAAATTTAATATTTACATTTGCCATTTTTCAATCTCATCAAGTAAAGTATCTGTTTCTTGATTTAATTCATCAATTTTTTCGTCAAACTCTAATCTTTTCATTCTATCTTCTTTTTTTTCAACCATCATTTGTTTGATTTTGACTTGAAGATTGCCGTGTTCATCACTTAAATTTTTGTATTTTTTTTCCAACTCATTTTTTTCAATTTCTAATTGATTTTTTTGATCAACTAATTCTTTAATGTCTCCAGATATCTGGTCATTTTTTAGATCAAGTTTTTTTAATTTCTTAAGTGCTTCTCCAAGTTTTTTTTCTTTTTCGCTGATATATTTCATATATATATAATTATATATTAATGAGTCTCTTAGTCTAGATAGGAATATTTTTGAAAATAAAACATAAAGATTTAGCTAATGCTGTAAGATTTCTATCTTTAGATGCTGTTGAAGCAGCGAATTCTGGTCATCCTGGAATGCCAATGGGAATGGCTGATGTTGCTACAGTTTTATTTAAAAACTTTTTACGATTTAATCCTAAAGATCCTAATTGGTTTAATAGAGACAGGTTCGTTCTTTCTGCTGGTCATGGGTCTATGCTTCTTTACTCACTTTTATATTTAACTGGTTACAAAAGTGTTTCCATAGATGACATTAAAAACTTTAGAAAACTTGACTCTATTTGTGCCGGGCATCCTGAATATCATTCTAATTCAGGGATAGAGACTACGACAGGACCACTAGGACAAGGTATATCAAATGCTGTGGGTTTTGCGCTTGCTGAAGAAATATTAAAAAAGAGGTTAGGAAAAAAAAGGATAGATCATAAAACTTATGTCTTAGCAGGTGATGGATGCCTTATGGAAGGAATAAGCCATGAAGCCTTAAGTTTTGCAGGTCATATAAAATTAAAAAATTTGGTACTCCTTTTTGATAATAATTCAATCTCGATTGATGGCCCTACTAATCTTGCTGTTTCTGATAATATAAAAAAAAGATTTGAGAGTTATGGTTGGAGCTATTTAGAAATAAACGGTCATAATGATAAACAAATTTTTACCGCTTTAAAAAAAGCTCAAAATTCGAAAAAACCATTTGCTATTTCTTGTAAGACTACAATTGGTTATGGCTCACCAAATAAAAGTGGGAAAGCATCATCGCATGGAAGCCCGCTGGGTACCGATGAGGTAAAGCTAGTAAGAAAAAAATTAAAATGGAATTATGAGCCTTTTAAGATCCCTGAAAAAATTTTAAGTGAGTGGAGAAAAATAGGGGAAAGCGCCTCTTCAAAAGCAGAAAAAAATAAATCATACGAACCTGAATTCAATATTTTTAACGATGAGATTACAAGTGAAATAGAGCAAGTAAAAAATGATTATTTAAAATCACTAGAACCAATTGCAACAAGGAAATCCTCAGAAAAATTTTTAGATATAATTTCAAAACTACCAAATTTAATTGGTGGCTCGGCTGATCTTGCGGGTTCAAATAATACAAAAACAAAAAATCATAAAATAATTAAGCCAGGAAATTTTGGGGGAAATTATATTCATTACGGAGTAAGAGAACACGCAATGTGTGGAATTATGAATGGAATCTCACTGCATAGTAATCTTATTCCTTATGGTGGAACTTTTTTAATATTTAGTGATTATTGCAAGCCTTCTATCAGATTGGCTGCAATGATGGGCCAAAGGGTAATTTATGTTTTAACCCATGACTCAATTGGTCTTGGAGAAGACGGTCCAACCCATCAACCTGTTGAACAGCTTGCAATGTTGAGATCTATACCAAACTTAAATGTATTTAGACCATCCGATACCATTGAAACTTTTGAATGTTGGCAGTTGGCTTTAGAGAGTAAAAATAAACCAAGTGTAATCGCTCTAACAAGACAAAAAATAGAACCTGTAAGAAAAGAGGCGATCACTAACAATCTATGCTCTAAAGGGGCTTATGAAATTTTAAGAAATGGAGATAATCTTAAGGTAACAATATTAGCGACAGGCTCTGAAACTGATCTCGCAATAAAAGTAAGTCATAAATTAGCCACAGAAAATATCTATTCAAAAGTTATATCAATGCCATGCCATGAAATATTTGATAGTCAAAACAACGACTATAAAAAAGATATTTTGCAAGATGATACGCTTAAAGTTTCTATAGAAGCATCGGAAACAAGTTATTGGAAAAAATATACAGGAGCCAGTGGATTAAATTTAGGAATAGATAATTTTGGTAAGAGCGCACCTTACAAAGATATTTATAAACACTTTGAATTAGATGTTGAAAACATTGTACAAAAAATAAAGAAAAGTTTATGAAAACTAAAATTGGGATAAACGGTTTAGGTAGAATTGGTAGAATGGTGGTTCGATCAATATTTGAAGAGGATCATTCTAACCTAAAAATTCAACATATAAATAATAGAGCTGACATTGAGACTGCTTGTTCTCTACTGAAAAGAGATAGTATTCACGGAAAATTCAATGCTGACATATCAATAGAAAAAAATCATTTAAATATTAATGGTAATAAAATTTATTATTCACAAAAGGATAAGTTGGAGGAAATTAATTGGAAAGACAATGATGTTGATTTTGTACTTGAATGCACTGGTAAATTTAATTCTAAGGAAAAACTAATCCCACATTTAAGTAATGGAGCAAAAAAAGTTATTGTTTCAGCTCCATGCAAAAACGCTGATAAGACAATAGTATTTGGAGTTAACGAAAAAGAAATTAAGAAGGAAGATAAAATTATATCTGCAGCATCTTGTACAACTAATTGTCTTGCACCTGTCGCTCACGTTTTAAATGAAAATTTTGAAATTGAAAAAGGTTTTATGACTACAATTCATTCTTTTACAACTGATCAAAGAATTTTAGATAATTCACATAAAGATATAAGAAGAGCAAGAACAGCTAGTCAATCAATTGTACCGACCTCAACTGGTGCCTCAAAAGCGATTGGTGAAATTATACCTTCTTTAAAAGGAAAGCTGGAGGGTGTAGCAATGAGAATACCAACCCCAAATGTTTCTTTAATTGAATTAATATTTTGCTCCAAAAAAGATCTATCTGTTGAAAAAATTAATTCTGCCTTTAAAAACTTCAGCGAGAATCAGAAAATAAAAGTTTTAGAAATAACAGAAGAAAAACTTGTTTCAATTGATTTTAATCACAACCCAGCTTCCTCTATAGTGGATGCATCGTTAACAAATGTTATAGGTAAAAATATGGGTAAAATTTCTGCTTGGTATGACAATGAGTGGGGTTTTTCAAATAGAATGTGTGATATTGTAGCGTATCTTCATAAAATTTCTTAATGAACAATATTAAAGATCAAGAAAATATTAATCAAAAGATAATATTATTAAGATTGGATTTAAATGTTCCTTTAAAAAATGGAGTTATCACAGATCAAACAAGAATTGATAAAATCTTGCCTGTAATCAATTTTTTAATAAAAAAAAATTGCAAGATAGTTATAATTTCACACGTTGGGAGACCTAAAGGAAAAGTAAACAAAGAACTTTCTTTGAAACCGATTTGTGAAAATTTAGAAAGCAAAGTAAATCAAAAAATCAAACTCATTAATGAAAATATCTTTAAGATTAAAAAAGATAAATTATTTAAAAATTTCAATGGTCAAATAATATTTTTAGAAAATATCAGGTTTTATGAAGAAGAAGAAAAAAATGACACAAATTTTTCAAAACAACTGGCGAGTCTTGCAGATCTTTATGTAAATGATGCTTTTTCTTGCTCACACAGAGCTCACGCCTCAATTAGTAAAATTACTGAATTTTTGCCGTCCTTTGCTGGGTTGCAACTAGAAACTGAAATAAATGCTCTCAAAAAAGTGACGAGTGAAATAAAAAGACCAGTTACATGTATAATTGGAGGATCAAAAATTTCAACTAAAGTTAATTTAATTAAAAATTTAATACCAAAATTTGATAACATTATTGTTGTTGGTGGAATGGCAAATAACATTTTAAGCTTTAAAGGAAATTCGATAGGAAAATCAATTAAAGAAGAGAATTGTGAAAAAGAAATAGAAAACATTTTTAAAACCTCTAATGATCACTCATGTTCAATAATTTATCCAAAGGATGTCAAAATTGGAAAAAGCATGGATGACAAATCTCAAATTAAAGACTTAACTGAAGTATCAGCCGATGATTTAATTCTCGACATTGGCCCAAAAACACTAAAAAAAATTGGAGATATTATCGAAAATAGTAAAACCGTTTTGTGGAATGGTCCGGCAGGTTATTTTGAAAATCCAAATTTTGCTTTAGGTAGTTATGAAATAGCAAAAATGATTATTAAAAAAAATAAAGATAATTCAATTTACTCTGTGGCAGGAGGTGGAGATACAATTGCAGTATTAAATCAGATGAATGCAATAAATGATTTTAATTTTGTTTCAACTGCTGGTGGAGCTTTTTTAGAATATCTTGAAGGTAAGGAACTTCCTGGTATAAAAGTTTTAAATTAACATGTCTGAACTAAATAATATAGTAATTAGAATTCTTGGTGGTGGTAAAGGAATTCTGGCTGCAGATGAAAGCACAGGAACAATGACCAAAAGGCTAGATGGTGTAGGTGTGCCCTCAACTCCGGAAAATAGATTGCTTTTTAGAGAAACTCTTTTTTGTTCATCAGAAATGAAAAATTGTATTGGCGGAGTCATACTGTATGACGAAACAATTAAGCAGACATCCTCAAAAAAAAACAAGATACCAGAATTAATTGAGGGTATGGGATCTTGTGCAGGAATAAAAGTGGATACCGGTGCAAAAAGTTTAGCTGGGTCACCAAATGAAAAAATTACAGAAGGGTTAGATGGTTTAAGAGATAGACTAAAGGAATATTTTAAACTTGGAGCAAAGTTCACCAAATGGAGAGGTGTTTACAATATATCAAAAGATTTCCCGAGCAAATTATCTATTTATTCTAATGCACACGCGTTAGCTAGATATTCCGCATTAGTACAAGAATGTAACATGGTGCCAATTGTTGAACCAGAGGTTTTGATGGATGGAGACCATTCCGCTAAAGAGTGTTTTCAAAAAACCTCCGAAGTCATTAAGAAGTGTTTTGAGGAGCTTATTCTTCATAAGGTTGATTTAAAAGGAGTGATATTAAAACCAAATATGATTCTAGCTGGAAATAAATCAAAGGAAAAAATCTCAAATGAAGATGTAGCAAAATTAACCTTGGACTGCTTGAAAAGTTCTGTTCCCACGGAAGTTCCTGGTATAGCTTTTTTATCTGGTGGACAATCAGAGCTGGAGGCAACAGAGAATTTAAATTTGATAAATAAATTAAATAAGACTGGTTTTATAATGAGTTACTCCTACGGAAGAGCATTGCAGCAGGGTGCTCTTAAATTTTGGTCGAAAAATATAAAAGATATTGAAGGAACTCAAAAGGTATTTAACCACAGAGCAAAAATGAATACTCTTGCTGCTCAAGGAAAATGGTCTAAAGAAATTGAGAGTCAGTAAAAAAAGGTTTATTTATTTAATTTCACCAAACAAAATAAAGAAGAGTTTTTATAATAATTTAAACGTAGTTCTCAGTTCAAATTTAATTAGTTTTTTTCAATTAAGATTAAAACAATATTCTTTGATTGAGAGAAAAGAAATTGGAATAAAAATCAAAAAAATTTGTAAAAAGTATAAGGTAAAATTAATAGTAAATGACGATCCAAACCTAGCAAAGGAAATTAGTGCAGATGGTTGTCATTTAGGCCAAAGTGATATGAATATTCAACGTGCAAGGAAAATTTTAAGAAAAAAAATCATTGGTATTACGTGTCATAATTCAAAAAAATTGATTAAACAGGCAGTTAAAGATGGTGCGAATTATATTGCGATAGGCGCTTTTTTCAAATCAAAAACGAAAAAAGTAAATTACATTGCAAAACCAGGTTTAATATCTTGGGTTAAAAGATTCACAAAAATACCCGTTGTTATAATTGGAGGTATAAATAATAAAAATTTTAGAAAACTACTGTTGCATAAACCAGACTTTTTAGCTATCTCAGGAGGCATTTGGGATAAAAAACCAGTTAAAGCAATTAAAGAATTTGTATGAAAATAAACGCTAATGAAATTAAAGTTGGAATGTTGATTGAATACAAAGATGATCTATGGGAAATCTTAAAAACTCAACACGTCAAACCTGGTAAGGGTGGAGCCTTTTGCCAAGTTGAAATGAAAAGTATAAATAAAAATACAAAGCTTAACGAGAGGTTTAGGTCTAACGATACGATAGAAAAAGCAAGTATAGAGAATATTGAATTTAATTATTTATATGATGATGAAATAAATTACTACTTTATAAATCAAAAAAACTTCGAGCAAATAGATGTTAAAAAAGATATAATAGGAGAAAAAGGCAAACTACTAAAAGAAAACTTAAATGTAGATCTAATATTTCATGAAGATAAAGCTATAGGTATTGATTTACCAAATCAAGTTCAGTTTAAAATAAAATCAACTGATGTTGCATTAAAAGGTCAAACAGTCTCATCATCTTACAAGCCTGCAATTTTAGAAAATAATATTAAGATTCAAGTTCCGCCATTTATAGAAAGTGGAGATGAAATATTAGTAGATACAAGAACAATTGAGTATATAAAAAAATTATAAACATGAACTCGATTTCTCCTAACCTAAATTTAATGATAAAGTCTTGTGAAAAAGTTTCCAAAATATTGATAAGAGATTTTGGAGAAGTTGAAAAACTTCAGGTTTCAATAAAGGGACCTAAAAATTTTGTCACAAATTCAGATAAAAAAGTTGAAGATATGTTGGTTAATGAACTATCAAAATCAAAAAAAAAATATTCTTTTTTAACTGAGGAGAGCGGTTTTATTAAAAATGAAGATAAAGAAAATTTTTGGGTTATAGATCCAATAGATGGCACAACAAATTTTATAAATGGTATACCCCATTTCTGTATTTCAGTCGGGCTTGTTTTAGACAATGAAATTGTTTCTGGCGTAATATTTGATCCTATCAAAGACGAAATTTATTATGCAGAGAAAAATTCTGGTGCATACATGAATAATAAAAGCATTAGAGTTTCAAAAAAAAGAGAAATTTCTGAATGTTTATTCTCATCTAACAGTAAAAAAATTAATTCGGATGGTTTGACAATTCGAATTACTGGTAGTGCAGCTTTAGATCTTGCATATGTATCATGTGGAAGATTTGATGGAAGTTTTCACAAAAATTTAAGTTTATGGGACATTGCAGCAGGCTCAGTATTAGTAAGAGAGGCTGGGGGAGTTTTAAGTGATATTGATTTAAAAAAAACTGAAAATATAAGCTTAATTGCATCCAACCAAAGTATTGAAAAGGAAATTAATAACAAAATCTCTATGTTTTAATTGTTTTATAGTTTTCATTTGCTATAAGTTCTCCTATGAAAAAAAAAATTCACCCAAACTATCATACTATAAAAGTAGAGATGACAGATGGATCTCAATTCGAAACTAAGTCTACATGGGGCTCTGAAGGTGAGGTTTTAAAATTAGAAATTGATCCAAAGTCTCATTCAGCGTGGACTGGTGGAAAGCAAAAATTGCTTGATAAAGGAAGAGTAAGCAGATTCAATAAGAAATTCCAAAACTTCAAATCTAAGAGTAAATAAAATGACACTAACGCCATTAATGCCAATGGCTACTGCTGTTTGGCTTGTAGAAAACACAACTTTAACATTCAAGCAAATTGCAGATTTTTGTAACCTTCACGAAGTTGAAGTTCAAGGTATTGCGGACGGAGAGGTGGCTAAAGGTATAAAAGCTTATAATCCTATAACATCAGGACAACTGACTAAGGAAGAAATCGAATTGTCGAGCAAGGATCAAGATAGAGCTTTGAAAATTACTAATACTGATGTTGAAATAACATCAGATGAAAAGAAAATTAAGAAATATGTTCCCTTATCAAAAAGGCAAGATAAACCTGACTCTGTTTTATGGTTGATTAAAAGTTACCCACAATTAAAAGACTCTCAAATAGCTAAGCTTGTTGGCATAACAAAAAACTCGGTTGTATCTATTAGAAATAAAAGTTATTGGAATTATAATAACTTAAACGCAAAAGACCCTGTTGCAATGAATTTGTTCACTCAAAAGGACCTTATAGAGGCAAGTGAAAAAGCAGAAAGACGTATAAAGAGAGAGAAAAAATTAAAAGAGAAGGCTTTAAAAGCAAGCCAAAGTCAAAATTCTTAAAAAACTAATAGACATGAAATTTTATAAGTGTTATTTAAACTTTTTTTTTTGGAGGATGTTATTAAAATAGACGTTAAAGATAATAATGTAGAACAAGCTTTGAGAGTTTTAAAAAGAAAACTCCAAAGAGATGGATTTTTTAAAATAGTCAAACTTAAAAATACTTACGAAAAACCATCCGAAAAGAAGAAAAGGATCCTGCAAGAGAACATTAAAAGAGTAAAGAAACTTAATAAACTTAAAAATAGAATTTAATATCGCGGGGTGGAGCAGTCTGGTAGCTCGTCAGGCTCATAACCTGAAGGTCGGCGGTTCAAATCCGTCCCCCGCAACCAATTAAATTTTAAACCTTGACTTCTTGCTGTCGATTAGAAAACCTTTGACTGTATCCTTGGTTAATTTTTCGAAAGATTTACCAGAATTTTCAATTGTCTCAATTATTTTTGGAGGTACAGTAATTATTTGGCAACCTAATTCTTTTGCTTGTAAAAAATTGTATGCTTCTCTTGTACTTGCCCATAATATTTCAACATTTTTAAATTTTTTTGAAATCTTTAAACTTTTTTTAAATTCAGGTAATGGATTTTTTCCTGCATCGGCCATTCTTCCGGCAAATATAGATATTATTACTTTAGTTTTTTTATCCACATTCTTTAAAATTCTTTGAGTTTGTGTTGCACTATAAACAGCAGTAATATTAAGTTTAATTTTTTTTGAATTTAAAGCTTTTATTACTTTGCCAGAAAACTTGCCTTTAGTGTTTGAATATGGAACTTTTACAAATACATTTTTTCCCCACTTAGAAATTTTATTTCCTTGTTTAATCATTTCATCATGATTATCTGCAAATACTTCAAATGAAATTGGTTTTTTCGTTACTCTTAAAATTTTTTTTGAATAATTTTGATAGTCTTTTGCCCCCGCTTTTCTCATTAAAGATGGGTTCGTTGTGAAGCCTTTAACAATTTTTTTTCTATCAAATTTTTTGATTAAATTTATATCTGCGATATCACAAAATATTTTTGTCAATTTATAAATTCTTAATTATATCTTCTGTCATTTTTTTAGCATCTGCAAATAACATTAAAGTATTATCTCTGTAAAATAGATCATTGTCTATACCTGCATAACCCGGCGATAAACTTCTTTTGACAAACAAAACAGACTTACTTTTTTCAACATCAAGAACGGGCATGCCGTATATTGGACTTTGTGGATCTGTTTTAGCAACTGGATTTGTAACATCGTTTGCTCCAATTACATAAGCTACATCACAATTTGCAAAGTCATTATTGATCTCTTCTAATTCAAACACTTCGTCATAAGGAACATTGGCTTCAGCTAACAAAACATTCATATGCCCTGGCATTCTGCCGGCAACAGGATGAATAGCGTATGAAACTTTTACACCATTTTTTTTTAGAGAGTCTACCATTTCTCTTAACGCATGTTGTGCCTGCGCAACAGCCATTCCATATCCAGGAACAATTATAACTGATGAGGCATTTTTCATTAAAAAAGCTGCATCATCCGCATTTCCACTTTTAACTGGTTTTTGCTCTTTACTTGTCTTGCTTGAAGTTTGATCCGTTCCTCCAAATCCTCCGAGTATAACATTAAAAAATGATCTATTCATACCCTTGCACATTATGTAAGATAGTATTGCACCTGAAGAACCCACTAAAGCACCAGTGATTATCAAGGCAGTATTTTCTAAAGTAAAACCTATTCCAGCTGCGGCCCAGCCTGAATAAGAATTAAGCATTGAAATTACTACTGGCATATCTGCGCCACCTATCGGAATGATTAATAAAAAACCAACTAGAAAAGAAATTGCAATTAATGACCAGAAAAAATTAGGAGACTGATTTAAACATAAAAAATATGTAAGAATTATAATAGAAATCAAAATTAATAAGTTCAATATATGTTGTCCTGGAAAAGTTATTGGAGAACCAGACATTAATCCTCTTAATTTAAGAAAAGCTATTATTGAACCTGAAAAAGTAATTGCACCAACAGCCGCTCCTATCGACATCTCAATTAGACTAGCTAGTTTAATATTTCCTGTAGAACCTAAATTAAAAACCTCAGGACTTATAAAAGCAGATATTGCAACAAAAACTGCGGCCAAACCTACCAAACTATGAAAACCAGCTACTAATTCTGGCATTGCAGTCATAGGTATTTTAAATGCAATAAATGCTCCTATTGAGCCTCCAATCAGTAAGAATAATAACACATAAAGAAATCCACTTGAAAAATTATCAATAGAAAGGAAAGTGACAGTTATAGCAATTGCCATTCCGATTATTCCAAAAAAATTTCCTTGTCTTGAAGTTTCTGGTGAAGATAAGCCTCTTAAAGCTAAAATAAATAAAATACCTGAAATTAGATAGAATATTGCTAGTAAATTCGCAGAGATCATTTTTTATCTTTCTTTTTTTTCTTGTACATTGCTAACATTCTTTGTGTCACTAAAAATCCACCAAAAATATTAATTGCTGCAAGCACAATAGCTAAAAATCCGAATATACTAGATTGATTAAAAACACTTAAGTTTGTACCAGCCAATGAAGCAATAATAGCTCCAACAATAATTACTGAGGATATTGCGTTAGTTACTGACATCAAAGGAGTATGCAATGAAGGAGTAACGCTCCATACAACATAGTAACCAACAAAGATCGATAATATAAATATACTTAATCTAAAAATAAATGGGTCTATTTCCATAGTTACTTTACCAATGTTTCCTTAATTATTTCATCTTCTAAATTTATATTAACGTTCTTTTTTTCTTTATCATAAAGATTTGATACAAAATTAAAAACATTTTTAGAGTATAAGTTTGAGGCTGAAGCTGGAAGTTTATTTAATATATTTTTCTCACCCATAATTTTTACTCCATTTAAATCAACTTCTTCATCTGCTTTAGTTGCCGCTGTGTTTCCACCCTGAACAGCTGCTAAATCATAAATTACAGAACCTGGCTGCATATTTTTAATCATACTTTCTTTAATAATTACAGGAGCTTTTTTTCCAGGTATTAATGCTGTGCAAATTACAATATCAATTTTTTTTAATGTTTCAGCAAGAAGATCCTCTTGTTTTTTTTTAAATTCATCTGAGGTTTCTTTAGCGTATCCACCAGAAGTCTCAAGATTTTCTGCACCTTCTACAGTCAAAAATTTTCCCCCCAAACTCTCAACTTGTTCTTTAGATGACATTCTGACATCAGTTGCAAAAACTATACCACCCATTCGTTTTGCTGTTGCGATTGCTTGTAATCCTGCAACACCCGCACCTACAACTAAAATTTTTGCCGCTGGAATTGTCCCTGCCGCTGTCATCATCATTGGAATTGCTTTTTTGAAGTTTGCAAAAGCTTCTACTACAGCTTTGTATCCAGCTAAATTAGCTTGAGATGAAAGTATATCCATCGATTGAGCTCTGGTAATTCTTGGTAGCAATTCTAACGAAAATACATTGATTTTCTTTTTTGATAAACCTGAGATAATTTCTTTATTAGTATAAGGATTAAAAACACCAATTAAATTTTGATTCTCCTTCAAAGAACTTAAATTTTCCTCAGATGGTAAATTTAATTGAAGTATGAAATTAGAATCAGTCAAAATTTTTTTTTTATCTTCAGATATTTCTGCGCCTGAGGTCACATATTCGTTGTCATCTATTCCAAGGTGTTGAGCATAATTTTTCTCTATTAATACTTTTAAACCTAGTCCAATAAATTTTTTTACGTTATCTGGAGTAATAGCAACTCTGCTCTCAATTTTTCTATCTTCGTTAATGGAACCTACTATCATTTCAATTATAGTAAGAAAATAGCTAGAAGTGTAAGAATAACAATGACTGAAATTGTCCCCCAAAGAACAAACTTCGTAAAATTATCCCATGTTTTTTTATGGTTTTCATTATCCATAAATTACTTCTGTCTAGCTTTAAATTTTGGGTTTTTTTTATTAATTATGTAAACTCTTCCTCTTCTCTTAACTAGCTTTGAGTTAAGATCTCTTTTTTTTAATGATTTTAGGGAGCTTTTTATTTTCATAATTTGTTAGCCTGGCAACGTCCTACTCTTCCATGTCTTAAGACAAAGTACCATCGGCGCAGAAGGGCTTGACTACCGAGTTCGGAATGGGATCGGGTATTACACCTTCGCAATAATCACCAGGCATAAGACTTATACTTAAAATTTATAAGTTGTAAATAATAATTTTAAGTTGAATTTATCTATTTTTAAGAAAATCTCTTAAAGTTTGATCAAAACCTTTGTCTAGGTTATTTGTTGGTTTCCAGCCGTATTCTTTTGCCAAACTGATGTCCAGACACTTCTTTGGCATACCATCTGATTTATTTCTATCATAAATAATTTTAAGTTTTATACCTAATTTTTTTCATTATATATTTAGCATACCACTCAATAGTAAAATCTTTTCCTACTCCAATATTTATGAAAGGTTCTTTTATTCTTTTATTCATAAAGTATATCAAAGCATCTGCAAAATCATCCACGAACATTAATTCTCTCTTAGGTTTGCCGGTACCCCATACATTAAGTATCTTTTTTCTTTTTTGTTTCGCGTAATAGATTTTTTTTTAATAGAGCTGGAAAAAAATGTGAAGTTTTCAAATCATAGTTATCACCAGGGCCAAATAAATTAGGTGGCATTAAAGATTGATAGTTTAATTTGTATTTAGTAGAATAATTATAACACATCATTATACCGGCTATTTTAGCAATTGCATAAGCATCATTCGTTTCTTCTAACTTGCCACTTAGTAGGTAGCTTTCTTTCATTGGCTGTTTACAAAATTTTGGATAAATGCAACTTGATCCAAGAAAAATCAGGTTTTTAACGTTTGCGAGAAATGATCCATGAATTAAATTATTCTGAATCTGTAAATTCTCATAAATAAACATTTGCTTAAAATTAGAGTTGGCTAGAATTCCTCCAACTCTTGCAGCTGCAATTATAACTAAGTCAGGTTTTATTTTTCTAAGAAATTTAAAAACTTTATCTTGTTCCAGTAAGTTTAATTTTTTTTTGTCTACAAATATAATTTTTGAATAGCCTTTTTTTTTTAACTTTCTAATGATTGATGAACCAACCATACCTTTGTGTCCTGCAACAAAAATTTTACTTTTTTTATTGATCATTATTTAAAATATTCATTTCTTCAGTTATCATTTCATCAATAAGGGTATGAATATTTATTTGGGGCTTCCATTTTAATTCTCTTCTTGCTTTTGATGCATTTCCTAGCAAAGTATTTACATCAAGCGGTCTTAAATAATTCTTATCTACAAATATAATATTTTTTTTGTTTAACAAATCATAACCTTTTTCATTTAATCCTTTTCCTTTCCAGGAAATTTTCATGTTAAGTTTTTTTGTAACAAAATTAACAAACTGTCTTATGCTGTATTGTTTTCCAGTGGCAATTACATAGTCATCAGGCTTTTTTTGTTGAAGTATTTTCCACATCGCCTCTACATAATCTTTTGCATGTCCCCAGTCTCTTTTTGAGTCTAAGTTTCCTAAAATTAATTTTTTTTGAAAACCCATCTTAATTCTTACTAGAGCTCTTATAATTTTTTTTGTTACGAATGTTTCGCCTCTTCTGGGGCTTTCATGGTTAAATAATATGCCGTTGGAGCCAAATATATTGTATGCCTCTCTGTAGTTTTTTGTAATCCAGTGAGCATATAATTTTGCAACACCATAAGGACTCAAGGGATAAAAATTTGTTTTTTCATTTTGTGGAGTATCTTGAACTTTTCCATACATTTCAGATGTTCCAGCCTGATAAAATTTAGTTTTATTTTCAAGCCTATGAAATTTAATAGCTTCGAGTATTCTTAAAGCTCCGAGTGCATCAGCATTAGCAGTATATTCGGGTACCTCAAAAGATACAGCTACATGAGATTGAGCTGCTAAATTATAAATTTCATGCGGCCTAATCATTTCAATAATTTTTGAAACTGAGGTTGAGTCAGTAATATCCCCATAATGAAGAAAAAAATTACGAGATTTTTCTCCTGGCTCCTGATAAATATGGTCAACTCGTGAAGTATTAATTGAAGAAGATCTTCTCTTTACTCCATGAACCACGTATTTCTTTTTTAATAAAAATTCTGCGAGATAAGAACCATCTTGACCAGTAATACCAAATATTAAGGCAATTTTTTTTTTCATAGTTTTCCTATTATATACTTTTTAAACATTTGTTAAGAGTTATTTTGAAAATAAAATTTTTTTATATAAAGTTTAATTTCTAATCTTAATTATTATCATTTTTCCTTTGCTTTTTTTTATTACAAAGTCTTTATTCTCCAAGCATTTATCTTTAATAAGATTGCAATCTTTATAGGTTTTCAAAAATTCTTTTAACCGATCGTCAATTCTGAAATGAGATTTATCTGTAAAAAAAAACATATTCTCCATGAAGTTTGCTTTATAAAATTTATTCTCGTAAACTATCCTATCAATATTTCTGCCTAGAAAAATTGAAAGAACTAATAAGCATATAATAATTACTTTTAAACTAAAATTTTTTGGCAATTCATATTTCGACAGATAATAAGAAAGAGGAATAAAAAAAATTAGAGAAATAATGATATAACCTCCATACCTTAGCGCAGGATGGTACAAAAACCACTCTATAAATAATAGTAAAACAAAATAAAAATATAATGAACTGTCCTGAATTTTTTCCTGATTCAATTTTATTTTTTTTGATTTAAACGTTAATATTAAAATAGTAGATACAACTGTTAAACTTAATAAAAAGTCTGAAACTTTTGTAAAAAAATATTTTTCAGTCCAATCAGAAATCCAATTAAAATTTTGAATATATATCTGGGGATCAATGGGAGACCTATATCCAGGAGCACCACCTGCTTTTGCCCACCATTGATAATGAGTATTTAGAGCACTTACTTCTGTCCTCGGAATACTCCACTCCACAGTGCTAAAACATGTTTGTTGTATTGGATAAAGAAGACATCCAGTATTAAAAAAATAAATTAACATTAAACAAACACCCATTAAAACAGAAAAATAAAATATTGGATTTTTTAATATTTGAAGTAGAAGGTAGGTTTTTTTATCTGAAACAAAGTAATAAATAAAAGGAATTATAAAAATTAAATATAAAACGTAAAAAGATTTAAGAGAAATAATAATACTTATTAAAATTATCAATTTAGGTAAAATATTTTTAAAGTTCTTATAATTATCTCTTACAGTTAAA
>CACIHL010000002.1 GCA_902586395.1 uncultured Pelagibacteraceae bacterium
TTATTTGATATTTCTTATTATAATAACCAATCTTACCACTGATAGTTACTTTTGCGTTTAGTGGGAGTATTTTTCTAATATATCCCTCATAACTATTAAAAAAGATGCAATCTAGCTTTCCAGTTTTATCTTCACATATTACTTTGTTAGGCAAGTTTCTGATACGTGGAAAATTATATTTTTTTACAACAACTGTTACGGTTTGTATTTTTCCTACTTGCAATTCATTAATTGGATAAACATTTGATCTATCCACAAAATCTCTAGGTAAATTCCACAAAAGATCAAATATTGTGTTAATATTCTTTTTTCGAAATAATTTTCCTAATTTAGTTCCTATACCTTTTATGGTACTTATATCAGATAGCAAATATTCATATGAAGACATAGTGCGGTTATAATATCATGACTCTTAACAAAGAAGATCTTAAAAATAAAATTATATACAGGGCTTCCTATAGAGGGACAAAAGAAATGGATATACTGATGACAGCTTTTGTAAAATCACTAATTAATGATTTGGATGAGAATTTCCTAAAAACTCTAGATTCATTTGTTAATATGGACGATGAAACATTGATTTCTATTAAAAAGAAAGAATCATTAATAAATTATAAAGATGAAAAAATTTTACACATTATTGATAAGTTTCAAAAATTTAAATAATGGCGGAGAGACTGGGATTCGAACCCAGGAAAGAGTTGCCCCTTTGCCGGTTTTCAAGACCGGTGCTTTCAACCGCTCAGCCATCTCTCCATGAGCTAGTTTTTATAAGTATAATATTAAAATTCAAGAATTAAATGGGGTTATTTTATCAATAATAGAATATAAATTTCCTTTTTAATGAACTTAAAAGAATTTAATAAAGGTATTCTGTTTAGCAGCTTAGGATCATTTTGGTGGGGTGCTATTGGAGTAATTTATTTTAGCTATTTTTCTTTTATAGGCCATATAGAATTAGTCATACATAGATGTATTTGGACTGCGGTCATGCTTATTATAACCACTCAATTTTTTTCAAAATGGAATATTTTTTTCAAAATTTTAAGAAGTAAAAGAAATCTTTTAGTACTTTTTTTCTCTGGATTACTAATATTTATTAATTGGGCAGTTTGGATTTACGCTGTATCTAATGACCAAATCATAGATGCATCTTTTGGGTATTTTATAATGCCAATAGTAAGTGTTTTATGTGGAAATATTTTTTTTAGGGAAAAAATAAGTTTCAAAAGTAAAATTTCTATTTTTTTAGTTTGTGCTGCTATTTTTATTTTATTAAGAAATTTTAATAATGTTCCTTGGGTTGGTCTTATAGTAGCTTTCTCTTGGGCCTTTTATAATGTTTTAAGAAAATTAATAAATGTTGATACAGATATTGGTCTATTAATAGAAAGTTTATACATACTTCCTATTTCCTTAATAGTTTTTTATTTTATTTTTAAAAATGGCCAAAACGATTTTTCATTTGAAGATTTAAATTTGATGTTTATGCTTTTATTAGCAGGACCAATGACTGTAATTCCCTTGTTCCTTTATGTTAGAGGAGTTGAACTTTCTGGTTTAGGTCCTAGTGGAATGATATTCTATATCACACCAACTCTTCAGTTCCTTTTGGGTTATTTCTACTATAATGAGCTTTTTTCTTATGAAAAATTCTTTAGTTTTACAATTATATGGATTGCTGTAATAATTTATTTAAAAGATTTATATGAAAAATACTAAACTAATTCTTTTATTACTAATCTCTCTTATAAATTTCAAAACTGTTATTGCAGATGAGTCCTTTAACCAATGGTTGGATAACTTCAAGATTAGAGCTGTGAAATCTGGCGTGAGCAAAGAAACAGTTGATATTGTAATGGATAAAGCAATTTTCTTACCCAAAGTCATCGAATACGACAGATACCAGCCTGAATTTTATGAAGACACCAAAACTTATGTGGGCAAGAGATCAAATAAAAAAAAGGTAGTTAAGGGGAAAAGAATATATAAAAAAAATTCTAAGCTTATAGAAAAAGTCGATCAGGAATTTTTAGTAGAAAAAGAACTTTTACTTGCTTTAATGGGTATTGAAACAAACTTTGGTACTTATCTTGGTAAAATGGATATCATTTCGTCTCTTGCAACTTTAAGTTATGATAAGAGAAGAAGTGAATTTTTTTCTAAAGAATTAATTACAGCATTAAGATTAATTGATAAAAAAAAAATCAATAAAGATATATTATACGGATCTTGGGCTGGTGCTTTTGGAAACTTTCAATTTATGCCATCAACGATATCAAATTATGCAATTGATTATAATCAAAATAATATAATTGAACTAAAAAATGTAGAAGATTCATTTGCCTCTGCAGCTAATTATATGAAAAAAATAGGTTGGAAAAAGAACAACCATTGTTTTTATCGTGTTGAATTAAATGAAAATATTCCCTCTAAATTTTTAAATTCTTCAGCAAGAAATATTAAACATAAAAAAAATTTCAGATTTTACAAAAAATTTATTAAGAATGATCTATCTGATATTGTAAATGATCAGGAAAAAGTTGCTATAATTACACCAGATGTAGATATTATCCCTGGAAGTCAAACTCTTAATCCTGCCTATATTGTTTTCTCAAATTATGAAAAAATTTTGAAGTGGAATAGGTCATTAAGATTTGCTTTAGCCGTTTGCACCTTGAAAGACAAATTTAAAGATGAATTATAAAAATTTATTGTTGATCTCTATTTTTTTGACAAGTTGTACAGTTCAAACTACTCAATATAGTGAAAACATATTTTCAAACAGAGGATTTGTTCTTTTATACGATGAATCTTTAATTGAAAAAAAATTACTAAGGAAACCCCTTGATGATAGGAGCCTTGAGATAGTTCATAATACTTTATCAAAAGGTACAAAAGTAAGAATTATTAATCTTCTAAATAATAAAAGTACAAATGCAGTAGTAAAAACAAAAAATAAGAATCTTTTTTTTTATAATTCAATTTTTTCAAAAAGAATTTTTGATGAACTCGACATCTCACTCAAAGAACCATATGTAGAAATTAGTAAAATAAGAGAAAATAAAACTTTTATTGCTAAAAAATCAAAAACTTTTGACGAAGAAAAAAAAGTTGCTAATAAAGCTCCAGTTAAGTCAATAAGTATAAATGAAATTGGAACTCCTAAATCAAATGAGTTGGATGATAGAAGGTCTTTTAATTATTCAATAAAAATCACTGAGTTTTATTTTTTAAAAAATGCTAAAGAACTCAAAAAAAGAATCGAAAATGAGACTTCACTTAAAAATATCAATATAATTTCAATAAATGACACTAAGCACCAAGTATTATTAGGCCCTTATTCTAATATTAATACTCTACAATCAGCTTATAATAGTATAAATAATTTAAATTTTGAAAATATTGAATTAATTAGAAATGATTAAAAAATTTATTATAATTTTAAATTTACTTTTTGCTTTTTTAGCTATGCCCTCTAAGGCAAACTTTGATATAAATGCTAGAACTGCTATTTTACAAGATTTTCTATCTGGAGAAATACTTTTTGAAAAAGAAATAGATAGCGTTATTTATCCAGCCTCAATGACAAAAATTATGACATCGATTGTGGTGTTTGATTTATTAAAGAGTGGAGATCTTTCACTTGATGACAAGGTGATGGTATCTGAAAATGCTTGGAGACTGTCTCAATCTGGATATTCATCTATGTTTATTATGGTAGGAGACGAAGTAAGTGTAGAAAATTTATTAAAAGGAATAATTATTGCATCAGGTAACGATGCTTGCGTTGCATTAGCTGAGGGTGTTGCGGGCAGTGAGGAGGAATTTGCCATTTTAATGAATGCAAAAGCGTCCGAAATTGGAATGATCAATACAAATTTTTCAAATTCTTCAGGCATTAATGATCCTGATAACTATTCTACAGTTAAGGATATTTTAATAATGTCTAACTATCTTATTAAAAATTATCCTATTTATTATGAATATTTTAAGGAGAAAGAATTTACATGGGATAGAACCGGCGGAGATCCAATTACACAAGGTAATAGAAATCCTCTTCTTTACAAAAATTTAGGAGCCGATGGTATTAAAACTGGTTATTTAGCTGTAGAAAAATATTCCTTAGCAAGCTCAGTACAAAGAGGAGAAAGAAGACTTATTGCTGTAGGTAGCGGATTTGAAACTAAAAATGAAAGATCTAGACAATCGACCCGATTATTAACTTGGGGTTTAACAAATTTTGATACAGTTGAAATTGCAAAAAAAGATGAGAATTTTATAGACTTAGATGTTTGGCTTGGAAAAAAAGATATTGTTGGTGGTTATGTAAAAGAGGATATCTACAAAACTTTTCCAAAAGCTAGGAAAAAATTTTTGTCAGCAATTGTTGAATACAATGGTCCTATTAAAGCACCTATCAAAAAAGACCAAGAAATTGGTTTATTAAAGATTTCTTACAAAGGGGATTTAATTGATGAGTACCCAGTTTATGCAGTTGAAAAAGTAAAAAGAGTCAACATTTTCTCTAGAATAATTCACTCTATAAATTATTTGATATGGGGCGATGTATAATAAAGTCATTGTTTTCGAAGGTATTGATGGATCAGGAAAAAGTTTTCATTTAAATGCTGCATCAAGTTATTTAAAAAAGAAAAAAATCAAGCATATTAAACTTAGAGAACCAGGCGGATCTAAAAATTCAGAAAAATTAAGAAAATTATTGTTATCAAATAAATCTGACTTTGAAAAAAAAACTGATTTACTTATATATCTATCTGCTAGATCTGAAAATTTTCAAAAAATAATTAAACCTAATTTAAAAAAAAAAGTAATCCTGATTGATAGATTTGTTGATTCTACGATTGCATATCAACACTATGGTTTTGGTATAAATAAAAATATTATTAATTCGTTAAATAGGTTTATATTAGGGAACTTTAGGGTAGATTTTACGTTTCTACATATTGTTAAAAAAAAGGATATTCGTAAAAAAATCAAGACTAAAAAAAATAGATACGACAAATTTAATAAAAATTTTTATCTTAAAGCCCAAAATGGTTTTTTGAAATTATCAAATAAGAAAAAAAATTATCTAAAGATCCACTCTAATGAGACAAAAGATAGAAATAAAGAAATTATACGAAAAAAATTAAATTCTTTGATTAAAATAAAATGACACCTTTAACTCAAACTAAATTACTATCTTTTAAAGACAATTTTAAAGAATTAGTTAACCTCTCTTTGAAAAATAAACTACCAACTAAATTGATTTTCTCTGGTAATAAAGGGATAGGTAAATCCACTTTTGCTTTTCATTTAATAAATTACTTATTCTCACAGGATGAAGAGGGTAGTTATAATCTTGAAGATAATGAGATTAATATTAATAACAAATCTTATAAGCTTGTTTCAAACAATACACATCCAAATTTACTTTTAATTGACAGTACTGATAAAAAATTTATAGAAGTTTCAAAAATAAGAGAAATATTGAATTTTTCGTCGAAAACTTCTTTTTCAAATAAAAAAAAAATTGTGCTTATTAATAATGTTGAAAAAATGAATATCAATGCCTCAAATGCTTTGCTTAAGATTTTGGAGGAACCATCAACAAATTTGTTTTTTATTTTAATTCATGATTCGCATAAAAAGTTAATCAGCACTATAAATTCAAGATGTATAAAGTTTAATTTTTTTATAACTGAATCTGAAAAAGAAAAAATTGTTAATAATTTAATAGACGGCAATTTTTATGAAGGTCTATCGTCTGATTTTAAAATTAAATATCTTTCACCAAAATTTTATATTGATTTATATGATTTTACAAATAAAGAAAAAATTGAATTAAATGATTTGAATATTAACTTTTTGTTAAATTATATATTTAAAAAACGAAATTATCTTAAGGATGAATTTATAATTGAAAATTTGCAAATTCTTATTGAAATATATTTCTATAATAAGATTATTTCACGGAACAATTTTGAAAATGACTATAAATCATTTAAACAAACGATGAATAAAATTAACAATATGATTAAGTTTAATTTAGATAAAGACTCATCTTTATTAGAAATAAAAAATATAATTGTAAATGAAAGATAATTTTTATATCACCACACCAATTTATTACCCTTCAGCAAAACCTCACATGGGGCATGCTTATTCAAGTATAGTAGCTGATTTTTTTGCACGTTTAAAAAGAATTCAAGGCCATAAAGTTTTTTTTTTAACTGGAACTGATGAACATGGCCAAAAAATACAAAGAGCCGCTGAGAAATCTAACAAAGATCCTTTAAAGTTCTGTGATGAAATAAGTAAGACTTTTAGAAACTTATCTTCATTACTTAATTTATCAAATGATGATTTTATAAGAACCACAGAAAAAAGACATGCGTCAGCTGTAATTAATCTTTGGAATATTTTAGAAAAAAAAGGGGAAATATATCTCTCAAAATATTCAGGTTGGTATTCCGTTTCTGATGAAGCTTTTTATAATGAGGATGAAATTGAAGATCTAGAAGGAAAAAAAATATCTAAATCGTCTAGATCACCTGTAGAGTGGGTTGAAGAAGAATCTTACTTTTTTAAACTATCTAAATGGCAAGAGCCACTTTTAAAATTTTATTCTGAAAATCCTAAATTTATATTACCAGAGAGCCGTAAAAATGAGGTAATTAGTTTTGTAAAAAGTGGATTAAAAGATTTATCCGTTAGTAGGAAATCTTTTTCCTGGGGGATTAAAGTTCCATCAAACAAAGACCATGTAATATACGTATGGCTTGATGCTTTAACAAATTACCTGTCTGCTTTAAATTATCCTAAAGAGAAAGAAAAGTTATATAAGGACTTTTGGCCCGCTAATATTCATATTATAGGAAAAGATATTTTGAGGTTTCATGCAGTATATTGGCCAGCCTTTTTATTAGCTGCGGGTATTAAACCCCCGCAGAGAGTCTACGGCCACGGATGGATACTCTCTGGTGATGAAAAAATGTCAAAGTCTAAAGGTAATATTTTAGATCCTATTGAAATAATTGATATATATGGATTAGATGCGTTGAGATACTATTTGCTTAAAGAGGTATCTTTTGGAAATGATGGAAATATTTCTAAGGAAAAATTAGAAAGTTGTATAAATAGTGATTTAGCGAATAACTATGGTAATTTGTGTCAAAGAGTTATTTTGTTTTGTGAAAAAAATCTTGGACTTAAAGTTCCAGAATATAATTTTACGAAAGAAGACCTTAAAATTCTTAATGATTTTAAAGAAAATATAGAAAATATAGAAAAACAAATTAATGATCAAAACATTAATTACTATGTAGAGTATGTTGTAAATCAATTATTTAAAGCTAATAAATATTTCAATGATCAAGCACCTTGGACTAAAAAAGATGATAGTCTGAGATTAAACACAATTGTGTTTGTATCTCTTGAATTGATTAGAAAAATTTCAATTTTACTATATCCAATCATTCCTAATACTTCTTTAAAAGTCCTAAATATTTTCTCTATAAAGGAAAAAGATATAAAATTTGACACAATAAGTAATAATGAATATTTAAAAGATAAAAAAGAAATTATAAAGTTAGGTATCTTGTTTGAGAAAATAAAAAAATGATAGATTCACATTGCCATTTAGACCGAGAACCACTTATATCAAATTTAAGTGAAGTGCTGAGTAGAGCAAAAGATGTAGGTCTTAAAAAATTATTAACTATTTGCACTACTAATAGCGGTTTCGATAATATTCTTGATATTGTGACTAAAGATCCAATGATCTATGGAACCTTTGGGATTCATCCCCATGAAACAAAAAATCATTTTATCGAAAGAGACGAGATTATAAAAAAAGTAAAGATGAATAGCAAAATTATCGGAGTAGGAGAGACTGGATTAGATTTTTATTATAATAACAGTGATAAAGATACACAATTAAGAAGTTTTCAAAATCATATTGAAGCTGCATTAAATTTGAAAATACCACTAATTATTCATTCAAGAAATGCGGAGAACGAAACCTACGATATCCTTAAAAAGAATTATCAGAAAAATTTAAAAATTCTTATGCATTGTTTTACTGGATCAACTGATTTTGCTTTAAATTTGGTTCCATTAAACGCCTATTTTTCTGCAAGTGGCATAATTACCTTTAAAAAGTCAATAGAGTTACAGGAAACTTTCAAAAAAATTCCTGAAGATAAACTTTTAATAGAAACAGACAGTCCTTTTTTATCCCCAGAGCCAAATAGAGGTAAAAAAAATGAACCTTCATTCATCAAATTTACTGCACAAAAACTTGCTAATCTTAGAAGTATTGAGTTAGATAAGCTCATATTACTTACCACTAATAATTTTAATACTTTATTTTCAAAATAATTCATGAGATTTACAATTTTAGGATGTGGAAGTTCAATGGGAGTACCAAGACCTGATGGTAATTTTGGAAATTGCAATCCTAATAATAAAAAAAATATAAGAACAAGATGTTCGGCAGTAATTCAGGGCAAGTCTTTAAATATAATCATAGACACCTCTCCAGATATGAGGCAACAATTAATAAATAACAAGATCACTAATATTGATAAAGTTCTATTTTCTCATATGCATGCTGATCAAACTCATGGAATAAATGACTTAAGAGTTTTCTACTTAAAAAATAGGAAACCTGTCGATATATATGCAGATTTACCAACACAGAAATATCTAAATAAAACTTTTTCATATTGTTTTAAAAGCAATTCTCGTGAATATCCTGCAACTTTAAAAATGAATTCTGTTAAAAAAGACCTCTATTTCAAAGATGGTCAAAAAAAAATTCACATTAGATCTTTTAAAGTAAAACATGGAAATGTTGACTGCACTTGTTATATAGTTGATAAGAAATTGGCCTACATAAGTGATGTAAGTGACATAGACAAAAAAGACTTTAAATTTTTAAAAAATTTAAAATATTTAGTAATAGATTGTTTGTGGTACAGAGAACACCCATCACATTTGAATTTAGATAAATCACTAAGATTAATTAATACTCTTTCACCTAAAAAAGCTATTTTAACTAATCTGCATTCTGATTTAGATTATAATGAATTAAAAAAGAAGCTTAAAAAAAATATTGTTCCTGCTTACGATGGAATGAAAATAAATTTATAAAAGGCTCTCAATTTTAGAAGTAATTTTTTTAGACATAGGCTTTGTAAAAGAGTTATATGTTTCTTCAATCTTGCCTTCTTTATTAATCAAAATTTTGTGAAAGTTCCACTTAGGTATAGCAGATTTACCGTAATTTTTTTCTGCCCATTTAAATAATTCGTGAGAATTTTCACCTTTAACTTCAGTAATAGTTGTCATTGGAAAATTTATATTAAAATTAACTTCACAAAATTCCTTTACATCAGAATCTTCTTTTTTTTCTTGATTAAATGAATTTGATGGCACACCTAAGACAATTAAACCATCGGATTTATATTTTTCCCACAATGACTGTAAATCATTGTATTGATTTGTAAATCCGCAGTAACTAGCAGTGTTTACTACTAACACTACTTTATTTTTATAATCTTTAAGATCGATTTGTTCACCTGAGATACTATTTATTTTAAAGTCAAAAAATATTCTTTCATAGTTGGCTAAAACTTTATCTTTTGAAAAAAAAATCATAATTAAAATTATAAGTAATGTTACTTTCTTCACAACGTTACCTTTTGTCAGGTGTAAGTAATATTAAAAAATATCCTGCTAATGTTGAAAGTAAAGATCCTGTTAAAACTCCAATCTTAACACCATCCATATATTGAGCATTCTCAACGAATGCTAAATTTCCAACAAATAAACTCATGGTAAATCCAATTCCAGTCAGTATGCCTACACCATAAAAATTATACCAGCTCGAATTTCCTGGCATTTGAGCAATTTTTAATTTTATTGATACATAAGAAAAAACAAACACACCTAGTTGTTTACCAACAAATAACCCCAATACTATACCTAACGGTACTTTGTCTAATAAAGACGAAAGAGATAATCCTTCTAATGAAACTCCAGCATTAGCAAAAGCAAACAAAGGCATTATTCCAAATGCAACATAAGGACTAATTGCATGTTCAATCTTTATTAATAATGAAAAGTCTTTTTCTTTTTTTCTGTGTGGAATAGTCATAGCAAGTAAAACACCAGCAATAGTAGCGTGTATTCCTGAATTGTGGGTGAAATCCCATAATAGAAGTCCAATTAATAAATATGGAAAAAATACTTTTATATTAAATTTATTTATTACTAAAAGAATTATAAATGCTACTAGCATTAAAGATAAATACATTACATTTAAGTCACCAGAATAAAATAAGGCTATAATTAATATTGCCCCTAAATCATCTATAATTGCTAATGCTGTTAAAAAAACTTTTAGTGACAAAGGAACTCTTTTACCTAAAAGAGATAAAACACCTAATGAAAAGGCAATATCTGTTGCCGAAGGTATAGCCCAACCATTTATAGTTTCAGGATCTCCAAAATTTATTACTACATAGAATAATGCAGGAACAACCATTCCACCCACAGCAGCTATAATCGGTAGCAATGCTTGTTTGATATTTGAAAGTTCTCCCTGTAAAAATTCTCTTTTAATTTCTAGTGTTACGAAAAAAAAGAAGATCGCCATTAATGCATCATTAATCCAATGCAAGACAGACAATTTAAGTCCGAAGTTGTTTATTCCAATGAACAAATATTTGTTTAATGTTTCAAAATAGAGACTAGATAAATCGGAGTTGCTTATTATTAAAGCTAAGATTGCACTTATAAGTAAGACCAAACCACTTGCGGCTTCTAATTTAAAAAACCATTTAAATGGTGAGGAAATATATCTAAGCATGAATTATTTTATCAAATTTTGAAAAAAAAGAGAAATATCAATTAGAGACTGGTACAAATTGTCTAAATATTTTTCTGCAAAGGGAACATATTCAGAAATTTGTACTATAAAAGTATCTACTATCAAAATGAAAGCAACAAAAGAAATAATAAACACTAAAAGAATCTTAAAAAAATTAACTTTTTTAGTTTTTTGTTTTTTACTGGTTTGAGGTTTTTCTAATTCAACTGTTTTATCTTCCTCAAATACATCATCATCATATTTATCTTCTATAATACCAAATGACTCTTGAGCTATCTCTTCGTCAGGTATTTCAACATTAGTTTCATTAATCGTGTTTATATTTTTTGAGTAAAACCACTCTCGGTCACATTCACCACATTGTAGCAGTCTACCTTTAGCTGGGATAAGTTCGTCTTTAACACTGAATTTTTTTTTACCACAGGGACAATCAATAATCATAGGTCTTATATACCAGATTTTTATTAAATTTCTTTTAAATTTGCGCTCCTTTATCCTTTGAAAAAGCTAATATCTACTGTAATAGTATTCAAATTCGGGGCGTAGCGCAGCCTGGTAGCGCATCTGGTTTGGGACCAGAGGGTCGTAGGTTCAAATCCTACCGCCCCGACCATGTTATGAAAAAAAAAGCTAAAATTTACAAACCAACAAAAAGCTCTATGCAATCTGGTTTAATGAAAACTAAAGAATGGATATTGGAATATATTGTACACAACGAACAAATAAATCCATTGATGGGATGGCAAAGCTCTTCAAACACATTATCAGAGGTAAAAATGACCTTTAATTCTAAAGAAGATGCAATTGATTATGCAAAGAAAAATAAGATAAATTATATAGTAGTTGAGCCAAATAAAAGATCAATTGTTAAAAAATCTTACGCAGATAATTTTTTAAAATAAATGTTTAAATTCTTTACAAATAAAAAATGGTCATCTTGGAGTATCTTTGGATCTTTGTTAATTCTTGTTTCAACATGGTACCAAGTACAACTTGATGTAATGATTAATGAATGGTTTGGTGAATTTTACGACACTTTACAAAAAGCATTAACAACACCCAATTCGGTGACAGAAAAAGAATTCATATCGTATCTCCTAACATTTGCTAAAATTGCGGGCGTATGGATGGTAATTTCTGTTGCAACTGATTACTTTACAAGTCATTGGACTTTTAGATGGAGAACAGCTATGGCTGATTATTATCATGAGAACTGGTCAAAGGCTAGATTGACAGAGGGTGCGTCTCAAAGAGTTCAAGAAGACACTCTTAAATTTGCAAGAATAATGGAAGGACTTGGTGTTGAATTATTAAGAAGTTTGATGACCTTAATTGCTTTCTTGCCAATTTTATGGGGACTTTCGAAACAAATAACAATGCTTCCATTTTTTGGGGAAGTGGATCACGCATTAGTTTGGGTAGCAATAATTTCTGCTTTGGGAGGAACAATATTATTAGCTGCTGTAGGATTTAAATTACCTGGAATAGAGTATGATATACAAAAAGAAGAAGCTGCTTATAGAAAAGAGTTGGTATTAGGCGAAGATAATGTAAAAAGAGCAGGAATAAGTAACGTAGACTCATTATATGGAAATGTTAGAAAAATACATTTTAAAATGTATTTTCATTATCTCTATTTTAATGCAGTTAAATGGAGCTATCTTCAAGGCATGGTAATTGTTCCATATTTAGCTTTAGCTCCGACAATTGTTACTGGTGCAATTACTCTTGGATTTGTGCAACAAATTGCAAGAGCATTTAATAAAGTAGAAAACTCGTTACAATATTTAGTAAGAAGCTGGCCAATTATAGTTGAATTAATATCAGTACAAAGAAGATTATCTGAATTTGAAAGTAAATTAGAAAGAGCTACATTTGAACAAGAAAAAGTTTGATGGATATTGATAAAGTTTTTCAGAATCAATTAATAAAAATTACTCAAGAAGCTGCTATTTCAGTTTATCCTCACTTAGGAAAAAATAATAAAATTATTGCAGATGAAGCAGCAACCAATTCAATGAGAAATAACTTGAATAAAATGAATATCAAAGGGAACATCGTAATAGGTGAGGGCGAAATGGACGAAGCTCCAATGCTATATATAGGTGAAAAGTTAGGTACAAAAAAAGGACCTGAATTTGATATCGCGGTCGATCCACTGGAAGGTACTAATTTTGCTGCAAAAAATTTACCTGGAGCTATCTCTGTTATTGCAATTTCAAATAAGAATGATTTGCTCAATGCCCCAGAGTCATATATGGAAAAAATTTCTTATCCTAGTGGAATAGATCAAAATGCAATCGATTTAGATTTTTCATTAAAAAAAAACTTATCAAATTTAGCTGACTCTAAAAATAAAAAATTTGAAAGTTTAAGAATTTGTATTCTAGATAGACCAAGACATAAAAAAATTATAAATGAAGCAAAATCTTTAAATATAGATGTAAAACTAATTACAGATGGTGATGTTTCGGGCGCATTATTAGTGACAGATGAGAAATATAAAATTGATTTGTTTCTAGGCACAGGTGGAGGACCCGAAGGCGTTTTAGCTGCATCTGCTTTAGATACTTATGGTTGTGGTTTTCAAGGTAGATTTATATTTGATACAGATGAATTAAAAAAAAGAGCAAAGAAAATGGGGATTAATGATTTTGATAAGAAATATAAACTTGATGAAATTGTTAAAGGAGACAGTTTATTTTGCGCTACAGGAATTACAAAAGGCGATTTAGTGAGTGGTATAAAATTAAGAGATAACAAGATGATTGTAAACACATTGATAACTCACAAAAGTCAAAATGTAAAAAAAACTATAATTGGAGAAGTAGATATAAAAAAATGATATCTATTTCCGGTAAAGAGTGGAAAGAATACAAAATACCTAAACGTTTAATAGACAAATATTCAAGCGATTTTGATATTTCAGAGACTCTATCTAAATTTTATTTAATACGTAATTTTAATAAAGAAGATATTTTGGTTAAAGAAATTACTGATAATAATTTAAATATCTTTTCAAAGAACAAAGACTTTTTGTCAGCTTCTGAAATGATAGTCGATATTATTAATAATAAACAAAAAACTTTAATATTTGGTGATTATGATGTGGATGGAATTTCTTCTATAACAATATTATCAAGCTTCTTCAAATTCTTAGATCATCCATTCAAATATGTAATTCCAGATAGATTTATTGACGGTTATGGTCCAAATATTAGATTAATAGAGCAAAATTTAGATAAAGAAATAGATAATATAATTTTTTTAGATTGTGGATCAAATTCTCATGATGTTATTAATCACTTAAAGAAAAAAGAAATTAAAACTATCATAGTTGACCATCATATCATAAATAATTTAGATATACCAAAATCAGATATAATTATAAATCCTGTAAAAAAAAATAAAAAATTTGTTCAAAATAACGTTTGTACAGCCACTTTAACTTTTTTTTTGGTAGATCTAATAAATAAAAGATTATTTTCAAAATTTAAATTAAATGATTATTTTATTTATTGTTTAATATCTACCATTTGTGATGTAATGCCATTAAGAGGTTTTAATAGAAAATTATTAACAATTGGTTTTAAGAATTTAATTATCAAAAATAAAGGGTTAAAGAGATTAATCAACCATAATTTAAAAAAAAAGATAACCTATCAAGATATTGGATTTAACATAGGACCATTAATAAATTCCTCTGGAAGAGTTGCTAAAGCTAATGATGTAGTCGAATTATTTCTTACACAAAATGATGAAAAAATTGATAAAATATTAAATAAGATGAATATACATAATATGAAAAGAAAAAAAATTGAACAAGAGAACTTGGGCTTAATAGATCTTAAAAAATATAATAGTAAAAATGTGATATTTATTTACAATAAAAAATTTCATGAAGGTATAATAGGTATAATTGCAGCAAAATTATCACGGATATTCAATAAACCATGTTTTGTAATAACCGAGTCCCATGACATATTAAAATGCTCAATAAGATCTGGTAATAATCTAAAAATAAACAAGACTATTAATAAGCTAATTGATAATAAATTAATAATTTCTGGCGGTGGTCACGATGAAGCTGGAGGTTTTATTGCTCAAAAAGCATACCTTTCCGATATAGAAGATTTTTTAAACACTGAATATAAAGATCTTGAGACAAAAAACTACTCTTATTTTGATGCTTTTACAATTCTTCCAAAAAGAAATAGTTCTATAATAAATGATTTAAAGTCTCTAGAACCATTTGGAAAGGATAATCCCGAACCTATTTTTTGTTTTAAGAATATAAAATCAATTAAATCTAAGATTATTAATAAACGACATGTTCAAAATATTTTAAAAAATAAAAGTGGAAGATCAATTAAAAGTATTAGTTTTGACTGCGTCAATTCTGAACTAGGTAAATATCTATTAAACTTTAAAAAAGAATTTGATTTAATTGGAAGTGTTGTTGAAAACAATTGGAATAACAAAAAAGATTTAGAATTAAGAGTAATTGATATAATTCAAAAGACATAAAAACTTGATTAATTTTTTTTTTTACTCTAAAAGAGGTGAAATTTGGTCCCTTCGTCTATCGGTTAGGACACATGGTTTTCATCCATGAAAGAGGGGTTCGATTCCCCTAGGGACCGCCACTAGTTGTTAGATACAGCAACACTTATTTAAATAAATCAGCCCAAAAATTCTTTATGGGCACACTCTGGGCACACTGATATAATAAAATTATGAAAAAAATATTATTGTCATTGTTTTTTATCTTATCAATGTGCGGAAGTGTTTTTGCAAACTCTGCCATATATAACGCTATTAATAATGGAGTAATTTACGAGGGTATGAATTATCGGGATTTTGAAATAGTTGTAAGTGGTAAAATTGGAATGGGTGCCAAAGATGTGAGTGGTTATTATGATCTGTTTGTTACATCTCCTGATGGTGAAAAATTTGGAGATTATAAAGTTGTTTCATTTTACAATGGAATAGCTTTAGTCACATTGCATGCCCCAAATGCCAAATGGGTTGCCTGGGGTTTTGGGTCTAAAACAGCTTACGTAACAAAAATTGTAGCTTATAAAAATGGAAATAAACCTGATGTTGGAAAAAATTGGATAGAGACAAAAAAACATCTTAAAGAAAAACTTGGAAATATTACTTGGTTAAGACCTAATAAATGGAACACTAACCGGGGAAAACTTTTAGTTCTTGATAATGCAGAAAAAGACAGAGAAAAACTATTAATTGCTGAAGAAAAAAAAAGAAAAGAGGAAGAGGAAAGAAAACGTATTGCTGAAAAAGAGAGAAAAGAAAAAGAAGCTGCAGAGGCAAAAAAACCAAAACCTAAAGTTTCTTCAGAAATAGATAGCTCACTAATTACGATAGGTAGTGGAAGTGGGTTTTATATAAATAATCAAGGTTATGCTTTAACTAACAATCATGTAATTGAAATCTGTAAACAAACAGTCGCTGTAATTAATGGAGAGGAAACTTTGTTTAAAGTAATTGCTACAGACATAACAAATGATGTAGCTGTTTTAAAAACAAATTTCAGATCAAGAAGTTTTATAAAAATAAATGATGAAGGAGCCAAACTTGGAGAAAATGTTATAGCAGTCGGCTATCCACTTGCAGGAAGATTGAGCGATAGTGTTAAAATAACTAGAGGTATAGTTAGTTCGTTAAGCGGTATAAATAATAATATTAGTCAGATACAAATTGATGCTGCACTTCAACCAGGTAATAGTGGTGGTCCTGTTTTAAACGAAAATGGTGAAATGATAGGAATTGCTTCAGCAGGTTTAAATAAATTATTAATGGCAAAAGAAGCTGGTTATGTTCCAGAAAATGTAAATTTTGCTGTAGCCTCACCAACAGTAAGTAACATTTTAAAAAGCAAAAAAATAAAATTTACAAAGCAAGGTTTTTTCAGTCCGTCTTATTCTAACACTGAACTTGCAGAGTTAGGAAATGATTCAACAATGCAATTATTTTGTAGAAATACTAAAGTTGCTTATAATAAGTTAAAAAGTAGTAATGAGTATTCCACTGTTCTTTTGGATAAATTAGAAACAGACTAATAAAAAAATACTGGGCACACTATGGGCACACTTGATTCTAATTTTTTGATTTTGAAGTTAAAAAAAGCTATAAAATATAATGTTAATGATTCATGAAAGGGGCGTTCGATTCCCCTAGAGACCGCCACAATGAAATATTTTGTTTATTTATTAGTTTCAAAGAAAAATAGTAAGATTTTTTCCTATGTTGGAATGACTAAAGATCTAAATAAAAGGATTACTCTTCATAACTCTTCTAAAGGAGCTAAATATACCAAGGGAAAAAAATGGCTTTTAGCTTATAAAAAATCTTACAATTCTAAATCAAAAGCCTTAAAAGAGGAATATAGTCTCAAAAAAGACAAAAAAAAAAGGGAGAAAATTAAATTAAACTTTAATTTAAAAAATGAGAATTTCAATTCTTTTACCATATAAAGAAAACTTTTCACCCCTGTATCCTGGAGCTGTTTCTTTGTTTATTAATTCAATGAATAAGTTAAGTATCTATAAAAAAGAAATTACTGTATACGGTTCGACAGATCTAAAAGAAAAATTCTCTGATAATTACATAAATATTCAATTAAAAAAAAGTTTTTTAAAAAGTCAAACACGAGATTATGTAAATAAATTTGTTGAATTACATAAAAATCAAAATACTGATATAATTGAGATACACAATAGACCTAATTATGTTGAATTTTTAAAATCTTTAAACTCAAAAAAAGTTTTATACTTTCATAATGACCCTATATCGATGATAGGTTCTAAATCAGCACTAGAAAGAAAAGAATTAATCAGAAGTTGTGCAAAAATTATTTTTAATAGTGAATGGTCTAAAAAACAGTTTTTGAAAAAACTTGATAAATTTTACCATAAATCTGAAAAACTAGAAGTAATACATCAATCAATCAATAAAGAAGAAGTTAATATTAATAAAAAAGAAAAATTAATTACTTTCGTAGGAAAACTGAATTCGGCAAAAGGTTACGATTTATTTGGTAAATCAATTTTAAAAATATTAGACAAACATAGGGATTGGAAATCTATAGTCATTGGAGATGAACCAAGAGAAAGACTAATTTTTAATCATAAAAATCTTAAAGTTTTGGGTTTTCAAAATCATACAAAAGTTTTAAATATCTTTAAGAAAACAAGTATTGCAGTAGCTTGTTCTAGATGGGAAGAGCCTTTTGGTAGAACAAGTTTAGAAGCATCAAGCCGTGGTTGCGCAGTTATTGTTTCAAACAGGGGTGGTTTACCAGAAACAATAACAAACGGTATTATCGTTAGAAATTTAAATGTTAAAAATCTATTCAATGCCATTAATAAATTAATTAAGAACAATAAACAAAGAAAAAATTTACAGAAATCTTCTTTAAAGAATTTTTATTTAACTGATGAATACATTTGTAAAAAAATAGACATTTATCGGAACAAAATTGTAAACCAAAAATTAAATTTAAATGGATCTTTAAATTTAAAAAAATTAAAAATTTTACATGTAACTAATTTTAATGAAAGACATAATGGAAGATTATTTTACAATACTGGGAAAAGGATCAATAATGGTCTTATAAGATTAAATCATAGCGTCCTGGAATTTAGTGATAGAGATATAGTTAGTTATTATAGAAGTTTAAATGATATCAACGGCTCCAAAAGATTAAACAAAAAATTAATTGAGGTAATTAGTAACTATGTTCCAGATATAATTATTCTTGGTCATGCTGATTTAATAAAAAAAGAAACTTTAAATTTTATTAAAAAAAATTATCCTAATATAAAAATGTGTCAGTGGTTTTTAGATAGAATGGATACGCAGTGGTTAAGCAATAAAAAAAGGTTTTTAGATAAGATTGATATGATGGATGCAAGTTTTTGTACGACAGAACCTAAATCGCTCAATATACCCTCCAAGTATGAGGTTTTTTATATACCAAATCCTGTAGATGAATCTTTTGAAAAATTAGAGAATTATAAAAATAAAAATTTCAATAATGATGTTTTTTTTGCAATGAGCCATGGCGTTCATAGAGGTGTGCTTAAAAAAGGAAAGTTCGATCAAAGGGAAAATTTTATAAATAAATTAATTTCTGTAACTCCAAATATAAGATTCGATTTATATGGAATGAATGGAGTTCAGCCTGTTTGGGCAGATAATTATTTATATGCAATATCACAATCAAAAATTGGTTTAAACCTAAGCCAAGGAAAACCAGCACAGTTTTATTCTAGTGATAGATTTGCTCAACTAATTGGCAATGGATTATTAGTTATGGTAGATGAAAAAACAAAAATAGGTAATTTTTTTAATAAAGATGAAATTATACTTTATAAAAATATTAATGATTTATCTTCTAAAATAATTAAATACAGTAATGATAATAAGTTAAGATGTAAAATTGCAAAAAAAGGTAGAGATAAATACTTTAAATATTTTAATTCTACAGTCGTAGCCGATTATATAGTAAATAAAACCATTGGAACAAAAAGAAGATTTTTTTGGGAAAATGTTTAAATGTTTTCGATAATTATTCCTACATTTAATAATTTAGATTATCTCAAACTTTGTATCAAAAGTATTCGACAAAACTCAAAATATACTCATCAAATAATTCCTCATGTAAATATCGGAGAAGATGGAACCTGTGATTTTTTACGAGGTGAGAATATTGATTTTACTTTTACTAAATACAATTCAGGAATTTGTGAAGGAATGAATAGAGCATCAAAAAAATCAAAATTTAAATATATATTATATTCACATGACGACTTTTATTTCTGTCCAAATTGGGATGAAGTTTTAAAAAATGAAGTTGATACTATTGGCCACAATAATTTTTACTTATCTGGAGTTATGATGAATAATGGACCAATAAGATTCAATGCTGGATCAGATATAAAAAACTTTGATGAAAATAAAGTTTTAAATGAATACCAAAATTATAATCATTATGATTTTCAGGGATCAACATGGGCACCACATCTTTTGCATAGAGACTTATGGGATAAGGTAGGGGGGTTTAGCGAGGAATTCTTTCCTGGCACTGGTTCGGACCCTGATTTAAACATGAAGTTATGGCAAGAAGGTGTAAGAGTATTTAAAGGACTTAATAATTGTAAAGTTTATCATTTTGGCTCAATAGTCACACGAAAGTATAAAAATCATCCTACAATTATCACAGAATCAGGCAGCAAAGGTGGAAAAATTTTTCTTTTAAAATGGGGTATAACAATTAAGTTTTTTAAAAAATTTTATTTAAGATCGGACCAAAAATATGACGGACCTCTAAATAAACCAGTTAAAAATTTAAACTTTTTTACTAAACTTATGTTATGTAAATTAAACTATATATATCTTAAATTAATTAATAATTTTAAAAAATGAGTGATTTATTTATCTATTGCTTAACATCAAAAAAATACAACCTTTTTAAATATTTACCATCTAATATAATTCCTTTGGGTCTTGGGGATAATGTTTATCCCAAAGATTTTTTGAATGAAAAATTAGGTATAAATATTACAAAACATAATAAATATCTCGCCGAAATGACTGGAATATATTGGGTTTACAAAAACCAAATTAACAAATTTAAAAAAGATGATTGGATTGGTTTTTGTCATTATAGAAGGTTTTGGCTTAATGACTTCTATAATAAAAATCATAAAATAAAATCATCCTTGTACTCAAAATTACTCATAGATAATGGAAAATTTAAAAAAACGGAAGTTATACTTGCCCAACCAACAAAACTTAAGAGAGAAACAATCATGGATCATTTCATCAATAACCATGGTGACAAAATTATTTTTGAAGCAATAAATATTTTAGACGAAAAAACCGCGAAAGATTTTAAAGATTATCTTAATAATAGAGAATTTAGTTGTTGCAACATGTTTATCACAAAGCCGAAAATTCTAATAGATTATTGCGAATTTGTTTTTCCATATTTACTCAAGATACTTAAATATTGCGAAGATAACAATCTATGCACTGGCAAAAATACCAAGTTACCAGCTTATTTTATTGAGAGATTTACTTCTTTTTGGTTTCATAAAAATACAAATGTAAGTTATTTGTCATATGCTCAATTAAATAATTTTTTTGCCTCTGATTTTTTAAATAAATTTATAAATACATTTAAGTTACCTGGAACTTTTATGTTTTATCCGACAGTTTTAGATATATAGTATGAGAAATGATTGAATCTGATGTGATTATTGTTGGGGGAGGGCCTGTAGGATGTGTTTTAGCTAATAAGTTATCAAATGAATTGAATTTAAAATGCTTGATAATTGAAAAAAGAAACCATATTGCCGGGAATTGTTACGATGAATACAATAAAAAAGGACTATTATACCATAAATATGGTCCTCATTATTTAAGATTCAAAAATCGGAAGACTCTAAATTATTTATCCAAATTTACAAAATGGATACCAGGAGAATATATAGTCAAATCATATGTAAATAAAAAATTATACCCGATACCAATTAATCTCGAAACTTTGGAAATGTTTTTTAACAGAAAATTTAATTCAAAAAAAGATGTTGTGGATTTCTTGGATAAAAAAAGAATAAAATTAAAAAAAATTAAGAACGCAGAAGATTTTATTCTATCAAAGTTGGGTAAAGAAATTTATGAGAATTTTTATAAAAACTATACGATTAAACAATGGGGCATACATCCTAGAAATCTATCTAAAACCATAACGGGAAGACTTCCCATTAGGATAAATCGCAATCCATACTATGTTAAGGAAAAATTGAGATTAATGCCCAAAAAAGGTTTTACTGAAATGTTTAAAAAGATGATTAATAATAAAAATATTACAGTCAAATTAAATACTGATTTTAATAAAATTAAAAAAAATTTACGATTTAAGCATTTCCTTATTTATACCGGAGAACCAGATAGGTATTTTAATTATAAGTATGGAAAGTTAAACTGGAGATCTTTAATTTTTAAATTTAAGAATCATAAAAAGAAACTTTTACAAAAATGTGTTCAGTATAATTATCCAAATGATCATAAGTACACCAGAACTGTTGAAATAAAACATGTGACCAAGCAAAAAAGCAACTATACAGTGATTTCAAAGGAATACCCGACCAACAAAGGTGATCCTTATTATCCCATAATAAATGATAAAAACTTAAGATTATTCAAAAAATATGAAAATTTGATGAATAAAGAGGCTAAGAATAATATTTTTTTTGAGGGTAGGTTAGCCAGATACACATATTACAATACTGACGAGGTGATCGAAAGAGCTCTAGATCTATATTTAAATTTAAAAAAAAAATTCAAAAAGATTAAAAATTAAAAATCTTCAATACGTTTGAATGATTTGTTATTCTTTATTGAGTTTATTAAACCATTTAATCTAATTTGGTATTTTGATTTAGTAACTTTATTACCAGAAATAGTATTAAGACAAATCCTAAAGATTATTCTTAATAAAGCAGGCAAAAACAGTATTAGAGCTGTTAATTTGCCGTATTTTTTTCTATAATAATAAAACTTTGACCAAATGAAATGCCATGAATACAGACTCTTAAGTTTACTAAGTTCTTCTTCATTTTTTGTTTCAACAGATGAACCGATATCATGATATACTTTTTGAGAGTTTACTTGGTAAATCTTAAAGTTATTTTTATTTGATCTAAAACAATAATCAGTTTCTTCAAAATAAAGGAAGAAATTTTCATCAAACCCTCTATTTTTATCAAATACCTCAGAACAAAAAAACATTGCAGATCCACTTATTGACTCTATCAATCCATATTTTTCATTTATATTTGATTGCTTATGTGATCTCTCACTTACATTTTCAAATCTAGGTCCTAAAGCTCCAAAATTATCATTTAATTCTTTTGCTGACTCATAAAAAACACTGATTAATTTATCATCAATCTTCTGCATATCTGGATTCAAAACAAAAAAGTATTTCGTAGCAACATGTCTCCTTGCTAGATTTATTGCACTTCCATACCCATCATTTTCAGAAAAAATTATTTCTGTTTTTTTTCCTAGTTTTGAAAGCTCAATTTCAATTGATTTATCTAAAGAGTTTTCAACTATTATTATTTTAATATCATTTGAAATATCCTTAATTAAATTAATTAATTTCTTTTTACTTTTATGTGAAACTATGACTATTGTAACATTATCAATAAAATTCATTATATTTTTCTTTTATACCTTTATCTTATTTAGAGCATTATTCTTAAAGATATTTGCTTCTTTAATATATCTTCTTACCATTTGAGTTGTTTTATGACCTGTCATAGCCATTATGCTTCTTTCATCAGCGCCAGACTCAGCAGCTACCGTAGCAAATCCTGATCTTAAGCTATGTCCTGCAAAGTTTTTATTTTCAATACCTGCTAAATTTAAATATTCTTTCATTAATAAAACTACTGATTGATCTGTTAGTCTTTTATCCGTTAATATTGAGCCTTTGGAAAATCTTCTAAAAATAGGTCCTGATTTTACTTTTGATATTTCCAACCATTTTTTTAAACTGGTTACAGGGCAATAAGTTTCTTTAGTAAAATAGGGTAGGCCTTTAATCATTCCTTCTCCAAATTGATCTGTTTTTGATCTTCTAATGTTAATTTTGAGACCTTCAGGAACAAATTCTAAGTCCTCATAATCAATTGAAATCAACTCAGTTCTTCTAAATCCACCTCCAAACCCTACTAATATAATTGATCTATCTCTTAATTTTTTTATTTCTTCAATTTTTTGTTGATCAATTACATTAATTATTGATTTCAAATGATTGATTAATATAGGCTTTTTTCCTTTCTGAAAGCTTCCTTTAACCCTTTTTATACCTAATAAATTTTCAGTAATTATTGGATGTTTTGTATCTAAATAATGCCCTTTTAACTTATGAACCATACTTATTGATACCAATCTTCTTCTTAAAGTGCTTATTTTTGAATTTTTAGATAGATGAGTTAAGTAAATAGAGACTATTTTTGGCTCTGTTGGTAAAGAACTTAACCCATGTTTAGCACAAAAAGCTCCAAAGTCTTTAAAATCTGACTTATAAGCTCTTAATGTATTATTTGCTTTTGAGCTTTTAAGATTATTTAAAGTTGCTTCATGAAGCGATTTAAGATCTGTTGTTAATTTATTCATATTTACTATTGATAACAATTAATTATCATTAGTAATAATATAAGTTATTTAAGATGTCAAGTAAATAAGTTAATTTGTTTTTATGTTAAAATATATAATTTTAGCTTTAGCTTTTATTGGAATAGTTTTTTTTGTGCTGTTTAAATTTGAAAAATTGGATAAGCCTGAGAAAAAAAAATCCATATATATTTTGATAGCAGTATTAATTTTAATTTTAGCTGGAATTGTTTCATTATTGTACTTTTAGAGTTATTAACGTTATTCACACCTATCCTGTTTAATCGCTTAAAAAGTGATACATTCAACCTAAGTAGTTTGTTATTGTAGGATGAATTAAGGGGCAACCCTTAACTGGCCGACTGGGGAAAGGCCGAGAGGACCAAGCCCAGGGGGCAGAAAGTCTTACGGAGTAGCGCTAAAATCGTAGGGCGGAAGGCATGGCGGTAGCGCATACAACGACGTGCCAAAACTACTGTTCTTTGCACCGTAAAAAGTGCAAGGAAACAGGGGTTTTTCCTCATGAAAGGCACTAGGTTTCAATTACAAGTGTGGAATTATCTTAAAAAGATACCCAAAGGTTCTGTAAAAACATATAAACAGGTAGCTATAGCAATAAATAAGCCGAAATCAGCTCGTGCGGTTGCTAATGCTTGTGCTGCGAACCCTTATGCCCCAAATATACCATGTCATAGGGTAATTAGGTCTGATGGAGGCCTTGGAGGTTACTCCGGAAGAGGTGGAGTTGATCAAAAATTGAAATTATTGAGGTCAGAAAAGGTTGATATTTAGGGCTTTTTTTCACTCAAAAACCCAATTAAATCAACGTTTTTTTAATATTAAGGCTATAAATTGATATTATTTATAGATTCAACGATCAGTTGCACCATTCAGAGGGTAATTCTTAAAATTGACCCCTCTATGGCCGTTTAAATAGCATATTCAATATCTGCATTGGTCTAAAATTATTGAATAACAATAGTTTTAGACACCCCTTTTTTTTGATTTTTCACTGTCTTTGATCTAATATTAATGGCTATTTTAAAGGTTTTTTCATTTTTATGATTAATTTACGGTTTTTTTAGCTTTTTTACCAAAAATATTCCTTTAAAAATACTAATAATATTCAATAATAACAATAGTTTACAATAATATATTAAAGTATTACTTAACTAATTAGTAAACTTATATTACCTATTTATTTAAGTCTTTTAACGATGTTCTCTCGCCTTGATATATAGATACCACTAAGAATAATAATAAATAAACCTAGGAAAGTCCATTTATCAGGGAAATCGCTAAAGAAGTAATATCCTATTATAATATTTGTAACTATCTCAAAGTAACTAAATGGAGCTAATTTCGAAGCATCTGCATATTTAAGAGACAATATAATAAATAAATGACCTACACATGCAAATATTCCAATAGCCGCCATCATAGACCATTGATTTAAGGTAGGTTTAATCCATACGAAAGGCATAATAAATGAGATTATTATGGCCCCTACTACACCAGTTAATAATAAAGTTAATAATGGATTATCAGATGAACTTAGTTTTCGTGTAATTATTAAATAAAAACCATACATAACCCCAGTTCCTAAAGCCGCTAAACTTGCTAAGTTTATTTCTACAAATCCTGGTCTGATTACTACCATAGATCCAATAAAACCAATTATAACTGCAGACCATCTTCTAAAACCAACTTTCTCACCTAAAAAAATTGGAGAAAATGCTGTAACAATTAAAGGAGCAATGAATGCTAATGTAAGAGCTTTTGCCAACGAAATTATTGAAATCGAATAAAAAAAACAAACGTTTGCGGTTAATAAAATTAAACCTCTAATAAGTTGTAGTTTAGGTTTATCAGTCCAAACAAGATTTTTTCTAAAAAAGAAAAACATTATTGGTAATGTAAATGCTACAGTGAAAAAGTATCGTGCCCACGTAATTTGTAAAACTGGAAGATCAGAACTGAGATATTTAGCAAAACCATCCATTATGGGGAGCATTACCCACGCTAATAGATTAAAAGTTATAGCTTTCATTTATATATTATAATTAATTGAAATATCTTAAAGCAAAGAATACCACAATAGGAATAGTGATAAATGACATTAAAGTTGATGTAACAATTGTACTTGCAATACTATCAACAATTTTTTTGGGAGAATACATGCTTCCAACTAAATAGTTCAATATAGCACTTGGCATAGCACTTTGTATTAAAAGTACTCCCGCAGGAAATCCTGAAAGATCAAAATAGTAAATAACGGCAAAGCCTATAATGGGACCTATTATAACTCTTAATAATGAGAATATAATTGAGTCTCGAAAAGAAAATTTAAACCTTGTTAATGCAATACCCAAAGACATCAATACCAAAAAAATAGTTGCATAAGTGAGAAGAAAAGTTGTGTTTTCAAGAAACAAAGGTGTTTTGATATCAAAAAATAGAAAAAAAACAGAGACTATAATTGCGTATACAGGTGGACTTTTAATAAGAATATGAAATGAAAATTTTTTTTTTGCTAAAAAAACACCTAGTGTAAAATGAAAAAGAATAATTACGGAAGCAACAGCAGAAGCTACTCCTAAACCTTGAGTTCCATAGGCAAATAAACAAATTGGAACACCCATATTCCCAGTATTTGGAAGAATTAATGGTGGAAGTTCCATACTAAGATCTTTTTTAAGGAGAAAAAGTACTATAAGTCCAACTATTGCAAAACCACCAATCATTAAAATAGCGTATGCAAAGTAATGAACAAAAATACTTAGAGTTATGCCTGTTGTCGTAACAGTATAAAAGATCATCGCTGGTGTACCAATATTTCCAGCAAAATTTGTTATAAAATTAGTGTCAAATTTTGGATTTTTTTTACCTAAATAGTAACCAATACCTATGACAAAAAAAACTGGAAAAATAACTTCAAATATCTTTACGTATATTTCCATTACTAAAAAAGCCTTAATAAAACAGGCTTTTTAAGCACATTTTTGTTTTTTTGTAATGATCTAACACATTTATCTGAATTTATTTGTTTAGTTGCATGTGTAATAATAACAATTGAAGCTGTTTTGTTTTTATTATTCGGAATTTGTATTAATCTTTGAATAGAAATTTTATTATTAGCTAAGTTTTTTGTGATTTGAGATAATACACCCTGTTTGTCTTTTACTTCAAATCGAATATACAGAGAATTTTCATAATTATTTAGATCATAACTTCTAATTTTATTTCGTTTTGCATTAGGAATGCCAAAAGGATATTTAATATTTCCTCTCAAAATTGACATTAAATCTGACATTAGTGCCGATGATGTAGGTTCAGGCCCTGCCCCTTCACCTTGCAAAACACTCTCTCCAACTGGTTTTCCCTCTAATATTACTGCATTCATTACGCCGCCCACATTTCCAATATATGTATTCTTTTTGACCAAACATGGGTGAACCCTTTCAAAAAGCTTATTATTGATGATTTCTGTAATACCTAATAGTTTTATTCTTAGATTTAATTGATCTGCTATTTCAAAATCCTTTGGTTCGACATTTTCTATTCCTTCCATCAAAGAAACCGAATTCGACAAACGTTTATTAAATGCTAAGGCAGATAGAATTTTAACTTTAGCAAGTGCGTCATACCCATTTAAATCTAATTTTGGATTACCTGGTTCCGCATAGCCCAACTTTTGGGCTTTAGTTAGTACATTTTTAAAATTATCTTTTGTTTTTTCCATCTCAGATAATATGTAATTACATGTTCCGTTCAATATTCCATAAACTTTTGTAATGTGATTGGTTGCAAGGCTATCTTTTATTGTCCTAAGAATTGGAATACCACCTCCAACTGATGCTTCAAACTCCAAATTTACTCTTTTATTTTCAGCAATTGAAGAAAGTTTGTCACCATGTTTTGATATTAAGGCTTTGTTGGGTGTTATAACATGAATTTTCCTATTTAAAGCAAACTCAACACATCTTTTTGACATTCCATCTGATAACCCAATACATTCAAATAAAATATCAACTTGTTTACTCTTAAGCATTTTAATTGGATCTTTAAAAAAGATTTTTTTATTTATTGGATATCTTCTTTTTTTATTTTTATTTCTTGCTGACAAACCAACAATTTTTATTTTTTTTCCTGTTAAAAGCTGAATAGTTTTTTGATTTCTTTTAAGCTCATTATAAAGAAAAATTCCTATTTGTCCTAAACCTACAATTGCTATATTAAATTCTTTTTTCATTAGTCTATATTTGGGTAATCTTTAATGTTTCCATTATTTTCAATCAAAACTCTAAACTCTTCGAAAGTCATTTTTTTATTAATGTCGATAACCTCTGTCTTAAGATCTTGTTTAGTGCATGAGGTTATAAAAATGAATATTGTTATTAAAAAATATCTCATTTTAAACCCTCGTTTAATTTAAAATTAAAGATAAGATTTAAATTTTGAACAGCTTGCCCTGCTCCACCTTTTATCAAATTGTCTATGCTGCTAAGAATTATTAATTTTTTTTTATCTTTAGATTTACAAACTGATATCTGACAATTATTTGTGTTAATAACATCATTGGTGCTTAGAGCTTTATTCTTTAATATTTTTATAAATTTATGACTCATATAAAATCTTCTTAATTCATTGTATATCTTATTCAAATTTGCTTTGCTTTTATAATTTAAATAAATAGTTGATAAAATCCCACGAAACATAGGTAGTATATGAGGAGTGAAAGTAAATTCTATGCTCTTTTTAATATAACTCAATTCCTGCTGAATTTCTGCATTATGTCTATGAGAACCTATTCCATAAGCGCTTGTTGAACCATATAGATTTTTATTTTTAAATTTTTTATGAACGCCACGACCAGCTCCAGAAAAACCTGATTTTGAATCAATAATAATATTCTTAAAATCAATTAAATTTTTTTTGATTAAAGGAAATAGTGGTAAAAGTATAGATGTAGGGTAACAGCCTGGACAAGCTATAATTTTTGCTTTTGATAAATTTTTCTTATTAATTTCAGATAAGCCATAAACACTTTTCTTAAGATTATCTAAAGATTTATGTTTAATCCCATAATATTTGTTATAAATTTTTGGACTCTTTAATCTAAAATCAGCTGATAGATCAATCATGATATTTTTTTTTAATAGTTTGTTAGCAATTTTTTGAGACTCACCATTGGGTAATGATGTAAATATAACATCCACATCTTTAAATAGTTTATAATTAATCTTAATTATCTTTGGTAGCTTATATTTCTTTAAATCTTTATCATAGGATGAAATATTCTTACCAACAGATGTATTGCCACAAAGATATTTTATTTTAATATTTTTGTGTTTACATAAGAGTTTTACTAACTGAGTTCCGATATAACCCGTTGAGCCAGCAATTAATACATTAAGTTTGTCCATAAATTATTATAACAGTTGATTGTAAAAAAGTAATTATCTTTTAGAAAACTGAAAGCTTCTTCTTGCTTTTCTATGACCGTATTTTTTACGCTCAACAGAACGAGAATCTCTCGTGGTAAGTTTTTCTTTTTTTAAAGGAGCTTTAAATGAAGCATCGAACAACAATAAAGCTTTAGAAATACCATGTATCATGGCTCCAACTTGACCGCTATGTCCACCACCCTTCACAGAACATCTTACATCGTAAGAAGTAGATTGTTCAATAAGTTCAAAAGGACGTAATAATTGATTCACATGATTTGATCTTTTAAAATATTCATCATATTTTTTTCCATTAACAAAAATATTTCCACTTCCCTTTTTAAGCCAAACTTTCGCAATTGACTTTTTTCTTCTTCCAGTAGCATATTTGCTGTCTGTAAAATTACCCATATTTTGTATATTTTCTGTGGCCATAATTAATTTCTGACGATATTTTTATTATTTAATTTTGAGACATCAATTAACACTGGGTTTTGAGACTCATGAGGATGTTTTTCTCCAACATAAACTTTTAGTTTTGATAATTGTTTTTTTCCTAGAGATCCACCTGGCAACATTCTTTTAACAGCCAATTTTAAAACTTCCTCTGGCTTTTTTTGATGTAATTTTTCAGGTGTTGTTTCTTTAATACCACCCGGATAACCTGTATGTCGGTAATACTTTTTATTTTCAAATTTATTTCCTGTAAATTTTATGTGTTCTATATTTTTTACTACTACAAAATCACCATGATCCATGTGAGGTGAGAATTTAGAGCTATTTTTACCTCTAATTATTTTTGTAATTATAGTAGCTAATCTACCTACAACAGCATTTTTGGCATCAATTTCATACCACTTACAGTTTATTTCACTTTTTTTAACGAATTTAGTCATGTTTGCGGGGATTAATACTTAGAAATAGCTTATTGTCAAATTATTATATTTAGCTTGTTTTTTCCAATTATCTTATGATAGCCTAAATAATTATATGAAAGTAGTGCATAATTCACAATTTCTACTGATCAAAAAACACAAATCATCAACGAAGGGAGAAAAAAATGAGTAAATCAAAGAATCCAGAGACTATTGCTCTACATGGTGGTGAATATAGAAGTGATCCAGCAACAACAGCAGTTGCCGTTCCGATTTATAGAACAACATCATATCAGTTTAATAATACTGGACATGCAGCAAATCTATTTGCGCTTAAGGAGTTTGGAAATATCTATACAAGGATCATGAACCCAACAAATGATGTTTTAGAAAAAAGAGTTGCGGCTATTGAAAACGGACTAGCTTGTGTGACTGTTGGTTCTGGTCAAGCAGCTTCTACTTTTGCAATTCTAAACGTATGTCAGTCAGGTGATAACTTTGTTAGTTCAACAGATCTATATGGTGGAACAGTAAACTTATTTACACATACATTAAAAAAACTTGGTATTGAAGTGAGGTACGCTGATCCATCTGATCCAAAAAATTTTGAAAAAGCAATAGATGACAAAACAAGATGTTTCTATGCAGAAACATTACCTAATCCTGCTTTAAGAGTTTTCCCAATTAAAGAAGTTTCTGATATTGGAAGAAAGCACAATATACCTCTAATAATGGACAATACCGCAGCACCAGTTATATGTAAGCCATTAGATCATGGCGCGGCTGTTGTTGTTCATTCTTTAACTAAATTCATTGGAGGTCATGGTACAGTAATCGGTGGATGTTTAGTTGATGGAGGAAATTTTGACTGGACAGCTGATCCAAAAAGACAACCTTTATTTAATGAACCAGATATGAGTTACGGTGGAGCAAAATGGGGTGAAGTTGTACCTCAATTAACTGGTGCCAATGTATCTTTTGCAGTAAGAGCGAGAGTATGTCTATTAAGGGACTTAGGAGCACCTTTAGCACCTGACAACGCCTGGGGTATCATACAAGGTCTAGAGACAGCACCTTTAAGGATGAAGCAACACTGTTCAAACGCTGAAAAAGCAGTTGACTTTCTAACCAAACACAAAAATGTTGAGAGAGTTATATATCCAACACTTCACAAAGGAGCGGTTGGCGATAGAACTAAAAAATATTTTTCTGGAGGTAACGGTGCTCTAGTAGGTATTGAAGTTAAAGGCGGTGTAGAAGCTGGTAAAAAGTTTATTGAGGCTTTAAAAATGTTTTATCATGTAGCAAATATTGGAGATGCCAGAAGTTTAGCTATCCACCCTGCTACAACTACACATAGTCAGCTTACTGAGGAAGAATTATTAGCAGCTGGTGTTACACCTGGATATATAAGGCTATCAATAGGTATAGAGCATCCAGATGATATTATTGCAGACTTGAAACAGGCACTTGATGCTTCAGGTAAACCAAGTCTGAAAGCTGTAAGTTAATTTTTCTTAGTGTTTATAAATAAAAAATAAACACTAAAGCTTACAAGTAGAATTGAGCTAATTTGGTGCATAGATGCAATAATCATTTGTGCACCACTAGTTACAGTCAAAATTCCTAAAACTATTTGAAGCAATAATATTAAACCTAAAAATATAACTATTTTATTAAACTTTATTAATTTATTTGAAATTACCAAATAAAGAGTAATTAAATATACAGACATTATAATGTAGGCAAGATTTCGATGTATAAATTGAACAAGAGACGGTTCGCTAAAAGCTGAAATCTTGAACAAGTTGTAGAGATTATTATCATTTGGAAAAAACGTTGATCCCATTAATGGCCATGAATTATAAATTTTTCCAGCATCCATACCCGAAACAAAAGCACCAATAATTATTTGTAAAAAAATCAAGAAAATAAAGATCTCAGGTAATTTAAATTTTATATACCCATAATTAGAGTTTAATTTTATTTTAAGATTGAAAATTTGCCAAAGTATGAGTGATAAGATAATAAAAGCAGTTGTTAGGTGAAGAGATAATCTAAAATGACTTACATCAACTTTGTTTACTAATCCGCTCATAACCATATACCAACCTATAAACCCTTGAGCACATATTAGTACAAATATAAATATATATGGTTTAGTTTTTTTAAGACCTAGTCTAAAAATAAAATATATTAATGGTATTAGAAAAAATAAACCGATTATTCTCCCCAAAAATCTATGAGCCCACTCCCACCAGAAAATTATTTTAAATTCATCTAGTGACATATTGAAGTTTTGTAATTTATATTCAGGTATTTCCTTATATAAATTAAAATAAGCAACCCATTCAGTATTTGAAAAAGGTGGTAAAAATCCTTTAAATAATTCCCATTCAGTAATTGATAGACCTGAGTCAGTTAATCTTGTAAGTCCACCAACAACTATTATTGATGAAACTAAGACAAACATAATAATTAACCAAAAAGACAGTAAATTTTCGATACTTTTATTTATGTACATATATGAATAAATATAATAATTATAATTAAATCCAAAAGATTAAATGTCGCCTAATAATAAAAAAAAATTAATTGTTTTAAGAAAAAAACTAGATTTACTTGATAATCAACTAATCAAAATATTAAAAAAGAGATTTAATGTTGTTCAAAACGTCTTGAAGCTTAAAGAAAAAAAGAGTGAAATAATTGATAGAAAAAGAATTAATGTAATTTTAAATAATATTAAGAAAAAATCTAAAAAGAATAAAATAGATACCAGGATTACTCTAAAGGTATGGAAAAGTATGATTAACGCTTTTATTCAATATGAATTTAGAAATTTTAAGAAAAAAAGATAATTAATTATTTACTGTGCGGTGGAAGTTTTTTTTCGACAAAAACTTCATGTTTTCTTGTAGAAGGATTGTATTTTTTTGCCTTAAGCTTGATCTTAGCCTTTTCACCACCAGCTGGTTTCTTTACATAATAGAAAAATGGACTATCAGGTTTAGCCTCTGGTACTAATCTTACTTTAACGTGTGTTTTTTTTGCCATTTGAAGTTTTTAAATCTTTTATTAATTTATTAATTTTGTTTAACTTAAGCTTTAAATCTAGAGCATTTATAGTTTTATTTTCATTAGCGTCAATATCAAATAAGTGTTCATTTAAGTGTTTTTTTACACCCGATATAGTCATCCCTCTATCCTTTAGTAAAAACTTTATTTTCTTGAGAAGATTTATACTTCTACCGTTATAATGTCTTCTTTTATTAATGATGATTGGTTTTATTTGTTTAAATTCACTCTCCCAATATCTTATCGTATGAGTATTTTTTTTAACTCCAGAGGACTCTAATTCCAATATTTCTGCAACTTCACCAATTGTTTTATAGGCTTTCGAGGTTTTTTTCATTTTTAGTATTAATAAATTCTTTAAAATCGATAGACGGTTTAAATAATACCACATTTCTTTCTTTAATAATTTTTTCCTCTTTGGTCTTAGGATTCCTTCCAATTCGTTTTTTTTTAAAACGTACATGAAAAGTTCCAAAGTTTGATATTTTTACAACTTTGTGTTTCTTAAGATTTTTAATGATATCAGATAAAATATCTTCAAGAATACTTTCAGACATTTTTTTGGAAAAACCTATTTGCATAAATACAGAATTTATAATTTCTTTTTTTGTAAGGTTTACTCTCATTAAGTAATTATATTATGTTTAATCTTTTCAATCAAATTTCCATTTACTATTTTTTCACAAACCTTTAGTGAGTTAGAAAATCCAATGTAATCAGTTGAACCATGACTTTTAACCACAGGTGAGTTAAGACCTATAAGGATTGCTCCATTATAGAGTCTGGGATCTAATTTATCCTTAACCTTTTTTAAGTTTTTTATGTTTAAAAATGAGAGAATTTTTCCATATAAATTGGATGTCATTGAATTCTTCACTTCTTTCATTATAAAATTTGCGGTCCCCTCTGCTGTTTTAAGTGCGATGTTTCCAGTAAATCCATCTGTAACAATAACATTTACATCACCCGACATAATATTATTACCTTCGATATAACCAGCAAAATTGAATTCATCATTTTTTTTTTCACTTAAAATTTTGTAGGCATTTTTTATTGTTTCGTTACCTTTTATATCCTCAGATCCAATGTTTAAGAGGGCTACTTTAGGCTCTTCATTAGGAAAAAGCGATTTAAACAAAGATGATCCCATTATTGCAAAATCAGTTAAATTTTTTTCACTACACTCAATATTTGCACCAAGATCAAGAACCACATTCATTCCAGATTTATTTGGCCATAAAGCGGATAAAGCTGGTTTATCGATATTTTCTATCATTTCTAAATTCATTTTTGCAATTACGAATAGTGCACCAGTGTTACCAGCTGATATTACTATATCTGATTCTTTTGATTTAACACTTTCTATCGCCTTCCACATGCTCGAATTTTTTCCTTTTCTAGCAGCTGTTAATGGAGAATCAGTATCGAGTATTTTATCTTTTGTGTCAAAAATCTTATAAGAGTTGCTTCTTAAATCTTTTAACAATTCTTTAATTTCTTTTTCATCGCCAAATATATTGTAATTTATATTTTTTGTTGATTTAGAGTGATGCACTATTCCATCTATAGCTTTTTTTGGTGAACCTTCCCCACCCATTGCATCAACTGCAATATTTAAGATTTTGGTCATATAGAAAAATTATTCCTTAGGATCTAGTACCTGTCTACCTTTATAAGTACCACTTTTTAAATCTAAATGATGTGAAAGACGATACTCACCAGATTTTTTATCTTCAATAACGTTTTTCGTATTAAATTTTATATGAGATCTTCTTTTACCAGCTCTGGATTTAGTTGTTTTGCGTTTTGGTACAGCCATAATCTAAAATTTATGATTTATTACACTCTTTGTAAATGATTTTAAACTAGTTTTCGATAAATAAATTTCAAAGTTATCAAAATAATTAACAATTTTTAGATGATTATCTTTTAAATTGTAATAAAAACCCAAAATTTCACCCTTTTTTACATTATCTAAATTACTCCAATTATCTATTTTATCCAAAATTGAATAAAAAATATTTATATAATCTTTCATCTTTTTATTAATTGATACATCACCATAGCCAATTTCTCTTAGACTAAGCTCAATTTGTCTAAAAAAATAATCATAAAATTTTTGAAGGTAATCCTTATCAGTATTATTTTTATATTTTCTTAAAAAAAATGCAAAATGAAACAACAAAATAAGTATTCTATCGGAAAAGGTGTCTTTGTCGGTAAATATGGAAAAAAGACTTTTATTTCTAGAGAGATTAACTAAAGTATTATATAAATTAATAAAATCACTATTCATGAAAATATTGTTTCTTATATCTGTATTTTTTATAATTTCAAATTGTTCTTTAAATAAAGTAGATGATCATCATGGTGTTTATTTTATAGAGAAAAAAATGAAAAAAATTCAAGTAAACACTAGCAACACAAATGATATAGTTAAAATCTTTGGTGAACCTTCCACAGTAAGTTCATTTGATAATGACGTATGGATATATATCGAGAGAAAAATTACGAATACACATTTTTTTGGAAAACGAGAAATAGTCACAAATAATGTTCTAGTTTTGGAAATAGATCAATATGGTTTGTTATCAAAAATTAATTTTTATAACATTGATGATATGAACAAACTTAAATTTGATGATGATACAACTGAAATAGCATACAGAAAAAGAAATTTTGTATATGACTTTTTGTCAAGTATGAGACAAAAGATTAATGACCCGCTTGGTGTAAGAAAAAAAAGACGAGAACAAGGTGAATAAACTTTTATCCAGCAATAACAGCTAAAAGTAACAATGCAACTATGTTTGTAATTTTAATCATCGGGTTAACTGCAGGGCCCGCAGTATCTTTATATGGGTCACCAACTGTATCTCCTGTAACTGCGGCCTTATGAGCTTCAGAACCTTTTCCACCGTAATTACCGTCTTCAATATATTTTTTTGCATTATCCCAGGCACCACCACCTGCTGTCATAGAGATTGCAACAAAGAGACCAGTAATTATAACTCCAAGTAACATTGCACCTACAGATGATAATGCAGCTACCTGACCACCAATTTGATAAATTATTAAATACAAAACTATTGGAGATAAAACAGGTAATAAAGAAGGTATAATCATTTCTTTAATAGCTGCTTTGGTTAATAAGTCTACCAGTTTTCCATAGTCAGGTTTTGCTTTTCTTTTCATTATACCAGGTATTTTTTTAAATTGTCTTCTAACCTCAATTACAACTGCACCCCCTGCTCTTCCTACAGCTTGCATACCCATAGATCCAAAAAGATACGGCAACATACCACCAACTAATAGACCAACAACTACAAAAGGATTGGAAAGATCAAAGCTTACAACAACATTTTCTAATTTAGATCCTGGAAGCTCTGAGAAAAATTTTATATCTTCTGTATATGCTGCAAATAAAACTAAAGCTCCTAATCCAGCAGAGCCAATTGCATAACCTTTAGTTACTGCTTTAGTAGTATTACCAACGGCGTCCAAAGCATCAGTAGTCTTTCTTACATTTTTAGGCAAGTTTGACATTTCAGCTATTCCACCAGCGTTATCTGTTACCGGTCCATAGGCATCTAATGCAACTACCATACCAGCAAGAGCTAACATTGCAGTTACTGCGATAGCTATTCCATATAATCCAGCAATATAATTTGTTAATAAAATTCCACCAACAATAATAAGTGCTGGGATTGCTGTTGCTTCCATAGAAACAGCAAGTCCTTGGATTACATTTGTACCATGACCAGTGGTAGATGATGATGCAACGCTTTTCACTGGTCTATAATTTGTGCCAGTGTAATATTCTGTTACCCATATAAGAAGACCTGTAATTACTAATCCGATTACACTGCAGTAATAAAGACTTAAGCCAGAAAATTGTTTTTTGTCAACAGAGTATACTTTTTCTAAACCTAAAACATAATCAGTAAGTGGATATAAGAGTAGTAAAGATGTAATTGCTGTAACAACAAACCCTTTATAAAGAGCAAGCATTATATTTTTTGATGAACCTAATCTTACAAAAAATGTACCAAGAATTGAAGTAACTATACATGCTCCTCCAATAGTAAGAGGATAAACCATCATCATTAAATCATTTGCAAAAAAAATTGAAGATAAAACCATTGTTGCTACAATTGTTACTGCATAAGTTTCAAATAAATCGGCCGCCATTCCAGCACAATCACCAACATTGTCACCAACGTTGTCCGCTATTACTGCTGGATTTCTCGGGTCATCCTCTGGAATACCTGCTTCTACTTTACCAACTAAATCCGCACCTACATCAGCACCTTTTGTGAAAATTCCACCACCCAATCGTGCAAATATAGAAATAAGTGAAGCACCAAATCCTAATGCAATAAGTGCATTGATTAATTCTCTTTTATCAACATTAAATTTTAAGAGTAAATAATAGTAGACTGCTATAGACAATAAAGCCAATCCAGCCACTAACATCCCCGTAACTGCACCGGACTTAAATGCAATTGACAAACCATTTGATAAACCTTTTCTAGATGCTTCGGCTGTTCTAACATTAGCTTGAACTGAAACTAACATTCCTACATAACCGGCAATACCAGATAATGTTGCACCAATTAAGTAACCTAAACCCACTAAGAAGCTAAATGAAAAACTTATAATAACAAGAACTACCAAGCCAACGATTGCGATGGTTTTATACTGTCTATTTAAATACGCTTTTGCACCAATTTGAATTGCAGATGCAATTTCTTGCATCTTGGAGTTTCCTGTGCTTGAAGCTAAAATATTTTTTCCTGTAAAATATCCGTAAACTATTGATAAGATTCCAGCTAGAATTGTGTAAATTAAAATTGTTTCGACATTGTAGTTCATAAATTCCTTATGTATTAAAAGTTTCTATTTAAAAAAAATGGACATTACAAAAATAAGTATAAAAGGCAATATAATATTAGTTAAAATTGATGAGTATAACCAAGGTTTTTATTTATTTTAAACTTCATATTACCTTTTAAAATACATGAATCTTGGTGTTTTTTTAAGATTTTACCGATTCTTTGAATTTTAAGTTTTTTATTTTTAGCGTACTTATCGATTAAAGATCGGTTCTTTTTTTGAGAGGTAAAAATAATTTCATAATCGTCACCATTAAAAACTGTATTTTCAACTTTATATCTTTTATTTCTACTTAAAACTTTTTTGAGTTGATTTGATAATTTAATGTCATCCAATTTAATTGAAAAACCATGTTTCTGTTGTCTTATCATTTTTTTCAAGTCAATCAACAAACCATCGGATATATCAATAGAAGTATTTGCAAATTTTTGTAAGAAATTTACCATCTTCAAATTTATAGATGGCATATAAAATTTAGAAATGAAGTAATTTTTCATTAATTTTGGTATTAAAATTTTTTTTTTTAAAATTTGAAGACCTATGAAACTATCGCCCAAGTGACCAGTGATGTATATATCATCTCCAATCTTTGAGTTATGTCTTTTTACTATCTTATTGGAAAATCCTATAACACAACATGTAAAAGAGTTAGTATTAGAATAAACAGTATCACCACCAGATAATTCAATATCAAATTTTTTTTGTTCTAAGGATAAAGAGTTTGAAATCTTTTTTAAATTTTTGTTTGAGAAAGATTTTGAGTTACCACTCGCTGATATAAAATAATATTTTGGTTTAACACCCTTACAAATTAAATCTGATAGTGATGATCTTAAAATCTTTTTAATCAAAAGATCAGGTGCTTTAAAATTAGGAAAGTGTACTTTTTCAACATAAGTATCAACTGATACTGCTAATTTGTTGGATTTATCAAAAAAAATATCATCGTTTAGACCTTGAGATGAACTTTTTTTTTTCGTTAATCTTTTAAGAAATTTGTCAATTAATTGAACTTCGTTCATTTAAGCTCTGATTTTATTTGATATTTTATCTAATAATGCATTAAGATATTTTGTTTGTGATAAGTCTATAAAATAATTAGATGCATTTAGATATTCTTTGATAATTATTTTTGAAGAAACATTCGGTTTATATAAAAATTCAAAAATAGCACTTTTAATTATTATTATGAAAATTTTATCAAGTTTTTTTATTTTAATGTCATTTTCTAAATGTATTTGAATTTCATTATCAATTACTTCGTTTCGTTCAATTGTTCCTTTTACAACATCCTTTATAAATTTTTTAAATCTGTGTTTGGGAAATGTTAATACCTCTTCTTTATTAAAAAATTTTCCATATAATTTTTGAATTATAATTACTCTTGGATTGTTTTTTGGACTGTATTGCGGCTGCATCTTTCTAGTTATCGCTATTCAATAGGTCAATTACTGCATTTGCAGCTTCTTTACCTTTGTTTTTATTTAATTTATCAGCACGTTCAATTGCTTGGTCTTTATTTAAGCAAGTTAAAATTCCATTTCCAATAGGTTTTTTACTTTCAATTGATAATTTCATTATTGCATCTATTGAAGATCTACTGATAAAATCAAAATGAGGCGTTTCACCTTTGATGACACATCCCAAGGCTATAAAAGCATCAAATTTTTTTAAATTTTTAGATATCGCATACGGTATTTCGAAGACACCTGGAACATAAATAATCTTTGTTTTAATTTTTTTTTTATGATTGTTTAGAACATCATTTGCACCACTAACTAGCATATTGATGATATCTTCATAATATTTTGATGCGACTATACAAATTTTTTTCATTTTATAATTTCTTGTTTAGTAATTTTAATTCCAAAACCTTCTAAGCCAATAACTTTTTTTGGTGATCTAGTAACTAATATCATATTTTTAACTCTTAAAGCTTTAATTATTTGTGCACCAATACCATAGTTTCTAATTAGTTTATCAGTGCCTATTTTATTTTTCTTATCAGATTTAAAATCTCTTAAGGTAGAAGATACAGATTTTAAATTAGAGTCTCTTATAAAAACTAATATACAATTATTATAGTCTTTAAAATAATCTAATGTATTATTAAATGAATTAGGCAATCTCTTCCCCAGTAAATAACTTTCAACCAAATTAGAAGATATAACTCGTACTCTAGTATTTTTACTGGGGCTGATTTTACCTTTTATTAATGCAAAATGTTCAGAGCCATCAAGTTGATTTTCAAAAATTTTAATTTGATATTTTTTATTTTTAATTACAATTTTATCAGTTTTTTTAAGCTTTACTAATTTTTCATTCTTTAATCTATAAGAAATTAAATCTTCTATTTTTGCTATAGCCAATTTATGTTTATTAGCAAATTCAAAAAGCTCTTTGCCTTTTGTCATTACTCCTTTATCATTCATTATTTCACATATAACTGCCGAAGGGTTTTTTTTTGCTAGTTTTGATATATCAACTGATGCTTCCGTATGACCTGCTCTTACTAAAACTCCACCATCTTTTGATATGATTGGAAATATATGACCTGGTGAAACTATATCTTTTTTTTTAACATTTGTTTTTATTGCTGTTTTAATTGTTAAAGATCTATCTTTAGCAGAAATTCCAGTCGTTACACCGCTTCTGGCTTCTATTGAAATTGTAAAAGCTGTTTGGTTTCTTGATTTATTAATTGGAGACATGAGAGAAAGATTTAATTTTTTAGCTTGCTTGTTTGTTAACGCTAAACAAATTAATCCTCTTCCATATTTAGCCATAAAATTAATTTTCTTTGGAGAAACATTTGAAGCTGGTATTACCAAATCACCTTCATTTTCTCTGTGTTCATCATCTACAAGGATATACATTTCTCCTTTTTTGGCTTTACGGATAATGTTTTCTACAGAGCTAAACTTTTTTGTTTTCATAAAATTTTTTTACGTATTTTGAAAGAATATCTATTTCAATGTTAACAATATCATTAACCTTTAAATTTGATAAATTAGTAAGCTTTAAGGTATGCGGAATGCACCAAATTTGAAAGTTATTACCTTTTATTTTTGATATTGTAAGCGAAACACCGTTTATAAGTATTGAAGCTTTAGGTATTAAATATTTTGAAAATTTATTTTCAATTTTAAATTCTAATACAATTGATTTACCCACTTTTTTAATTTTTTTTAGTAAAGAAGTACAATCAACATGACCTTGGCATATATGACCTGAAATATCTTGACCATATTTTAAAGGTAGTTCAAGATTTATCTTTTGACCAATTTTGAGACGCTTAAACTTTGATTTGTTAATACTTTCTTTGGATAGATAAAATTCTAACAAATCTTTTTTTTTTGAAACCAATGTAAGGCAAACACCATCACATGCAATGGATGAACCAATATCCTTTTCGTCTAATTTAAGCTTGCTCTTTATATATATTTTTGTCCCTGCGTTTAACTTCGAAAATTTCGATACAGTTCCCTGTTGATATATAATTCCGTTAAACATTTTTTAATTAAATCTTGTAATTCTATTTTTATCAAAATACTGATTGATATTACTCTTGATTTTAAATTTTTTTGATAATTTATAAACTATTTTTTTAATGTTTAATTTACCAGATTGTCTCAATTTATTATCTGTTTTTATTAAATAAAATTCATTAAACAAATTTTTATCCAACATTTTGTTTGTAATTTGATTTCCACCCTCAACTAATAAAAAACGAATATTGTTTTGGTATAAAATTGACATAACTTTTTTTAAGTCAAAGTCACCATTTTTTTCGAGTTTAACCTTGATTAGTTTTGCTTTTTTACTCTTCAGAAACTTTATCTTTTTTTTATCACCTGAGTAATAAAAAATAATTATTTTAGTATTCTTTGATTTGAAAATATTTGCACTTTTTTTTACTTTTAAATTTTTATCTATAATAACTTTTATTGGTGAATACTCATTTAAACCAGATAATCTACAATCCAATAATGGATTGTCTTCGTTAATCGTCCTGTAAGTGACTAATATAGCTTGATTTTTATATCTGAGATGATGAGTAAAATATTGAGTATATGTATTAGAAATATATTTTGATTTAGAACTTTTAATAAAAAAATCTTTTGAGCATGCTATTTTTCCTACTATATAAGGTTGTTTATATTTTCTTTGAAAAATATAAGGTTTATAAAATTCATTAATCTTAGGTACATTAATATTTTTAACTTTAATTTTTTTTGATTTCAGAATTTGTTTAGCTCTTTTTGAGGATCTTTCATCAATGTCATGAGCTCCAAAAACAAGTCTGGAAATCTTTTTATCTATTATAATGTTAGTGCAAGGCGGTGTTTTTCCATAATGACTACAAGGTTCTAAAGTTACATAAAGAGATGAACCCTTGGTTATTTTTTTGTCAATTTTATTTAATAAACTAAACTCAGAATGAGGTGTTCCATTATAACCTGTGGAAGCTAACGAAACAATCTCATCATTTTTAACAAGAACACTTCCGACAGAAGGATTTGTCCCTGTTAAACCCTCCATATTTTTTGCTAAATTCAAAGCTAAATTTAAATAGAGCTTATCTTTTTTTGAAGACATCTATTTTGTCTACAAATTGTACAAAGTCTTTTTCTTCTCTGAAATTTCTATAAACAGATGCAAATCTTACATAAGCTACTGGGTCTAAATTTTTTAAACCGTCCATAACCATTTTTCCAATTGCATTTGATGAAATTTCATTTTGCCCCAACTCTTCAAGTGACCTTGAAATATTAGTAATAAATTTTTCAACAGTTTCAGTATCAATTGGTCTTTTTTTAAGAGCAATGTAAATTGACTTTGATAATTTATCTCTATCAAATGGTGATTTTCTTCCACTCTTTTTAACAACCATTAATTCTCTAAATTGGATTCTTTCAAAAGTAGTAAATCTTTCTCCACATGTGCAAAGTCTCCTTCTTCTTATTGCTGTACCGTCTTCAGTTGGACGCGAATCCACAACCGATGTTTCACCTTTTTTTTCACATGGACAAATCATTTACTATTTTAAATTTTTATAAATAGGGAACTTCGAGCACAATGAAATTACTTCTTCTCTTACTTCTGCTTCAACTTTCGCATTATCGTTTGGATTTGCTGATAAACCTTTTATTGTTTTAGTTATTAGTTCACCTACTTTTTTAAATTCATCTAAACCGAAACCTCTCGTAGTTGCAGCTTGTGTTCCTAATCTTATTCCAGATGTTATCATTGGACTTTCTGTATCATATGGAATTCCATTTTTATTACATGTTATATTAGCTCTACATAGACTATCAGCTGCAATATTTCCTTTTACATTAAATGGTCTCAAATCTACCAACATTAAATGAGTATCAGTTCCGCCTGAATATATTTTAAAACCATTGTTTTTTAATGTCTCAGCTAAAATTTTTGCATTAGCCATTACATTTGAAATATAATTTCTAAATTCTGGTTTTAATGCTTCAAGGAACCCGACTGCTTTTGCAGCAATTATGTGCATCAAAGGACCACCTTGATAACCTGGGAAAACTGCAGAATTAAATTTTTTAGACAAAGCTTCGTTATTAGTTAAAATAATTCCACCACGTGCACTTCTAAAAACTTTATGAGTTGTTGAAGTAACAACGTCGGCATACTCTACTGGATTTGGATATCCTTTACCTGCAACTAAACCAGAAAAGTGAGCCATATCTACCATAAAATATGCTCCTACTTTATCTGCAATCTCCCTAAACTTTTTAAAATCAATTTGTCTAGAGTACGCACTTCCACCTGCAATTATAAGTTTTGGTTTATTCTCAACTGCAAGTTTCTCTATAGATTCATAATCTAGTAATTCTGTTTTTTTATCAACATCATATGCGATTGCATTAAACCATTTACCTGAAACAGATGCTTTTGATCCGTGAGTAAGGTGACCGCCGGAATTTAAACTCATTCCCATTATAGTATCTCCTGGTTTTAGTAATGCTAAGAAGACTGCTCCATTAGCTTGAGCTCCAGAATGAGGTTGGCTATTAGCAAATTTACAATTAAATAATTTCTTAAGTCTTTCGTTAGCTAAGTTTTCAGCTACATCAACATGATCGCATCCGTTATAATATCTTTTTCCTGGATAACCTTCAGCATACTTATTAGTTAATAC
>CACIHL010000003.1 GCA_902586395.1 uncultured Pelagibacteraceae bacterium
GAATTACCAATTAAAGCAAGCAGAGCAAGTTTGAAAATTTGTAATAGCGAGTCTTATGAAAGACCAAGAATTGGTGGTAAAAAAAAAGTTAACGCTTTCAAAGATGGATTTAAAATATTATTATCAATGATAAAGTTATTTTTTAAATCCTAATTTTCGCTTATAAAATTTATTCAATAAAATATAAATTACGTTATAAAAAATAACTGATAAAATTATTAGTTGAATTTGAAAAATGGTGCTACTCGGGTTTAAAGTAGAAACATATATTATCAGGAAATTAAAAAAACAAATAATTAGACTACTTAAATTATTAGAAAGAATAACATTTAATTTAAACACTTTTTTAATAAAGAAAAAAACAAGTTGATGTAAATGTTTATTGTCAGGTTTTAAAGGTGAAAATTTTTTATTAGATTTTCTAATGATGGAAAAAAGATTTTCAAAACAAGGATACCATATCAATGATATAAAAAAATACGGAGAAATATTAGGACTATTAATGTGTGAACTAATTATTATGAATCCAAGAAAAAAACCTAATAAGTATGCCCCGCTGTCTCCAAGCATCAAGATATTTGAAATATTCAAAAGTAAAAGAAGCAGCAATAGAATTAATATCAAATCGATAAATTTATCTGAAATTATAAAATTATCTACTAAGCCTAAATTTGTTAAAAAATACAAAACAATTAATGTATAGGAAATCAATAGTCCATTTAAACCGTCAATAAAGTTGCTGCCATTAACTAAAATGAGCAAACAAAATGTCGTAAAAAAATATGCAAAAATTGTATTATTTAAAATGATATCAAATAACTCAATTCTAGATGAAGCTATTTTAAGATCTATAATAATTACAAATGAAAAAATTAATATACTTTGAATAATGAACCTTTTTTTTGGTGAGACCAAAAATTTCCTATCAGAAAAAAAACCAATTAGGAATACTGAAACTAAAAAAAAATTAAATTCAAGATTATTTGAAAAAAAAAATATTAAAGGAATAAGTATAAAAAAACCACCACTTAAAGGAACGTTTCCTTTGTTTGAAAAAGATTGATGATTTTCTCCGGAATAATTTAAAAATAAACTCTTTTTTTTTAGAAGAAAAGAGATTGCAAAAACTGAAAGAAGGTAAATATAGTAAAAAATCATTTTATTTTTTTTTAAGATAATTCAAACTTAAGCATAATAAAAAATAAATGGACTTAAATATATTGAAATTCATATAATAGTAATAGACTTTAAATCCATCACCTAATTTTTGGATTATGGATGAAGAAAGTGAATTTTTTGCATCAGTCCAATTTGTAAGATACTTATCATATCCATAAAACTTATATTCTTTTTTTAATAACATTAACCAAAAAACAAAATCCTCTTTAGTATTAATTTTAGGAAATTCAATTTTATTTTTTATAATAATTGATTTCTCAATAATCACAGTGGATAAACCTATATCGCAAGACTTAAGAACTTCATTAATTGATAATAAATCCCTAGCTTTTCTATGCCCAATTATTTTTTTTTTTTCATTAATAATATAATAAGAAGTATGTGATATTTTGTAATTATTTTTACTCATAAATGATATTTGATTTTTAAGTTTATCTGGGCTCCAAGTATCGTCAGCATCTAAAAAAGCAATGTATTTTCCACTAGATTTTCGAATACCCAAATTTCTTGAAAATCCGGCACCTAAGTTAATATCATTTTTTAAAATCTTTATTCTGTTGTCTAATTTCCCAATTTCTTTCACATATTCAAAATCGTTTATATTAGTGTCGTCAAAAATAACTAATACTTCAAAATTTTCATAACTTTGATTGATGACAGAAATTATTGTTTCTCTAACAAAATTTCTTTTTTTATAGTATGGAATTATTACACTTACTAAGTCCATTTAGTAAAATAAAATTTTAACTTTCTAGAAAGCTTTTAAGTTGTTTAGATCTACTAGGATGTTTTAACTTTCTCAAAGCTTTTGCTTCAATTTGTCTAATACGTTCCCTGGTAACAGAAAACTGTAGACCAACTTCTTCTAAGGTGTGGTCTGTATTCATACCAACACCAAACCTCATTCTTAACACTCTCTCCTCTCTTGGAGTCAAAGTTGATAAAATTTTAGTTGTAGCTTCACTCAAGTTAGATTTAATAGCTTGTTCTAAGGGAGCAAGAGCTTTTGTATCTTCAATAAAGTCGCCAAGACTACTGTCTTCTTCATCTCCAACTGGTTTTTCAAGTGAAACAGGTTCTTTTGAAATTTTTAATACTTTTCTAACTTTTTCCAATGGCATTCTTAATTTTTTTGCAAGTTCTTCAGGTGTGGCCTCACGACCAAACTCACTTAAAATAAGTCTTTGGGTTCTAACTATTTTATTTATTGTTTCTATCATATGGACAGGTATTCTAATTGTTCTAGCTTGATCTGCTATTGATCTTGTTATGGCTTGTCTAATCCACCAAGTAGCATATGTAGAAAATTTGTAGCCTCTTCTATATTCAAATTTATCAACAGCTTTCATTAAACCAATATTTCCCTCTTGAATTAAATCTAAAAATTGTAGGCCTCTATTTGTATATTTTTTTGCAATTGAAATTACTAATCTTAAGTTAGCTTCAACCATTTCTTTTTTAGCAATCCTAGACTCTTTCTCACCTTTTTGAACTCTACTAACTAATTTTTTAAAATCTGTTACGCTTATGCCGAGTTTATGACTTATTTCTGTTAGCCTATTTCTTATATTCTTGAACTCTTCTTTGTTTTTTTGAAAAAAGGATTTCCAAACCTGGTTAGTGCTTAAAAAATTTTTTAAATTTGGATTTATTTCGTTTCCAACATAAAATTTAATAAATTCATCTCTTGAAATTTTATTGTCAATCGCAAGACGAAGAAGGTTCCCTTCTAAAGAAACAATTTTTCTGTTTTCAAGGTAATGTTTTTGGACTAAAACCTCTAAAACTGAAGGTGATAATTGTAGAGATTTAATATTGTCGAGTATCTCAGTGACTATTTTTTGGTAACTTTTTTCTTTTGAGTTTGTAAATTCTGAACTCTTCAAAACACACTCTAATTTTTCATTTTGATACTTGATAAGTTTAGAATAATCTTTGGTAAGTTTATGAATGGTTTGTAAAATTTTTGGTTTTATTTCACTTTCCATTGCAGCAAGTGTTGGGTTAAATTCATCTTCTTCGACATCTTGTTGGTTCTGTTCATTTTTGTCATCTATATTATTCTTTTCAGTTTTATTTTTTTTATTATCGTCTTTTTTTTCTTTTGTCTCTTGAGAGGAATTTTCTTCCTCCATATAGTTAGTATCAATGTCTATAATTTCTCTTACTAAAATTTCGTCATTTTGAAGTTTATTGTTCCATTCAAAAAATTGTGCGGCGGTGATTGGACTTTGGGATAAGGCATTTAACATCACATCTTTTCCAGCTTCTATACGTTTAGCTATTGCTATTTCTCCCTCTCGGGATAAAAGTTCAACACCTCCCATTTCTCTCAGATACATTCTTATAGGGTCATCACTTTTTTCAATAGTTTTTGGTTCTTCTTTATTATTTGGGTCCCTTTTTTTTAAAGCTTTAAAATCGGATTTTTTTTCAACCAAAGAAATTTTTTCATCTAAGATATGTAAAAATGCTTGTGCAAGATTTTCACAAGACAAGTTTCTTTTTCCTAAAGATTTATTCAATTCCTCGTGAGTTATAAAACCTCTGTGGATCCCACGACCCATCAATCTAGCAAATGATTTTGTAATTATTCTTTCCACAATTTATAATGTTTGGAAAACCTTATATAATAGCTATTTTAAAAAAATCCACGAAAAATTTAACTGAATTAATTAATATTTTGCTCTTTTTTAAGCCTATTAATTTCATCAAAAGTGTTTTGGTTAAAATCCTTAGCAAATTTCGATTCTAATTCTTGAATTCTTAGCTCTAAATCATGTGTTTTGAGTTCATTCTTTATATCATTAAAGATTTCTACAATCTTGCCCTCATCTTTATCATTTTTGTGAATTATATGTTTTATATTTGCGTATTTTTCAACTTGGTATAAAAGCTGATCGTCAATTTGTAAATTATTAAGATTTCCACTTTTAAAACATTCCAAGATTTTATCAAAAATCAGCTCATTTTCTTTCTTAAAAAATTTTACATTTTCTAATAAGTCGGATCTTTGATAAAAAAAATCTAAATTTTTAACCAAAATATAAAGTAAACAAAATTCTTTAATATCAATTGACGAGAAACTTTCAGTTTCTTTGAAAAGTTGTTTTGTTTTATCGAGTGGCTTATTAAAATTAATAGATGATTTTTTAGAATTTTTGAAAACTGTTCCCGGAGAATGTTTTGCAAGATTTTCTAAAAAATATCCTAATATATATTTTTTAACTACATTATCTTTAACCGAATTAGCTATAACTTTTAATTTTTTTTCAAGAGATGCAAGTGCAGAAGGAGATGAAGAGTTTTCTTTTTTATAATGTTCAAATATCAATTTATGAACAGGAATTTTATAATTCTTATAATAATTTAAAAATTCATTTTTTCCTTTTTTTTCAACAAAGGTATCTGGATCTTCTCCGTCAGGAAGAAATAAAAAATATATTTGTTTATCTGGAAGAACGCTCTTAATTGAATTTTCTGCTGCTCTTATAGCAGCTTTATATCCACTCTCATCACCATCAAAGCAAATAACGATATTATTAAAAAACTGGGTTACCATATAAATTTGTTTGTCAGTCAGCGCAGTTCCTAAATTTGCAATGCAATTTTCTATTTCAAATTTGCTTAAACCTATTACATCCATATAACCCTCAACCAAAAAAACTTCGTCGAACTTATGAGAAATTTTTCTTACTCTATCTAAGTTATATAAATTATTTCCTTTTCTAAAAAAATTTGTTTCTGGAGAGTTGATATATTTTGCATATTTATTTTTTGTGTCAATTATTCTTCCACCGAAAGCCATTGGTTTGCCTGATAAAGAGTTAATTGGAAAAATTATTCTGTTCCTAAATCTTTCAACATATATTTTTTTGTTTTCATCATGAAAGAATAATCCAGACTCATTTAAAATTTTCACATCATAATTTTTGCTTAGTTTTTCGTAAATACTTGAATTAAAGTTAACAAATCCAATCTTAAATTCTTTAATAATTGAATTATAAATTTTTCTTTTTTTTAAATAATCTAAAGCAATCTTTGAATTTGGATTATTTAATAATTCATTGTGATAATAATCAGCATAGTCTGAATATATACCTGTGTACTCATTCCACTCTTTTTCTCTTTGCTCATCAACTTTAGTAAATCTATAAGGTGCCATTCCAGCTAAATTTGCTAAAAATTTTACTGCCTCTCCAAACTTAAAGTTTTGCATTTTCATTACAAAATCAAAAATGTTTCCGTGTTCAGAAGTGCTAAAGCAATGATAAAAACCTTTTTCATCATTTACTGTAAAAGATGGAGTTTTTTCATTTTTAAATGGTGACAATCCTACAAACTCTTTTCCTCTTTTCTTTAACGATACATGTTTTGAAACAACCGTAGAAACTTTTAGCCTTATTTTAATTTCATCGAGATACTCTTTTGGATATTTCATTGTTTACTCAGTAGCTCCTTCAATATCGATCCAGCTTTAGAAAAATCTATGCTATCAGAATAATTTTTTTTCAACTCACCCATTACTTTACCCATATCCTTAATACTTTGGGCTCCAACTTTTAAAATGATTTCTGAACATACTTTTTTAGTCTCCTCCTCGCTTAGTTGTGCAGGTAAGTATGTTGACAATAAATCAATTTCACCTTGTTCTATTTTTAACAAATCTTCTCTCTTATTTTTTTTATAAATTTCAACTGATTCGTTTCTTTGTTTGATCATTTTTTTTAAAAGTTTTTTTATATCTTCATCGTCTGTTTCTTTCTTGTTTGGGCCTGACCTGTTTGAAATATCTAAATCCTTTATACCAGAAAGAATTAACCTATAAGTTGATATCTTGTTTTTATCTTTAGATTTAAGCGCGGTTTTATAATCATTGTTAATTTTTTCTCTAATGGACATTTATATTTAACTTAGCCTAAAGATTTTTTTCTTAAAAGAAAAATTGTTTTTTTTTCAAATTTTGTATTAGTTCGGTTGCTTAACTGAAGCTTTTATTGTATTAACCTTTAACTCATGAGTTGTAATTGAACAAAAAACAAAAAGTAAACTCAAAAAAAAAAACAAATTTTAGCCCGGGTATTTTAGTTCTTGAAAATAAATCAATTTTTAATGGAATTGGTATTGGGTATGAAGGTACTGCTACAGGAGAGGTTTGTTTCAATACTTCAATAACAGGTTATCAAGAAATAATTTCAGATCCGTCATATGCAGGACAAATTATTAATTTTACTTTTCCCCACATTGGTAATGTTGGAACTAACAAGCAAGATAATGAATCTGAAAAAGTATGGACAAGAGGTGTAATATTTAATTCGGAGATTACTAACCCTTCAAACTATAGATCACTCATTGAGTTAGATTTATGGCTAAGAAAAAATAAAATTGTTGGTCTTACTGGTTTAGATACCAGAAGTTTAACAAACCTAATTAGAGACAAGGGAGCGCCAAGAGGAACAATTTCTCACAAAAAAAAAGGTGTTTTTCCAGTAAAAAAACTTATTAATAAAACATTAAAATGGCCAGGTCTCAACGGTCTCGATTTAGCAAAAACGGTTTCTACTAAAAATAAATTTACTTGGCGGGGGTTACAAACTTGGACAAAAGAAGATGGTTTTAAAAAAATAAAAAAAAAGAAATTTAGGATAGTTGCAATTGATTATGGAATAAAAACAAATATTTTAAGATATTTTTCAAATTTTTATTGTGACGTAGTTGTTGTACCGTGTGATGCTTCAGCTGAATATATTATGACTCTTAAACCAAGTGGAGTTTTTTTGTCAAACGGCCCTGGTGATCCTGCAGCCACAGGCAAATATGCGATTAAAATTATAAAAAATCTTATAAAAAAAGGTTTACCGATTTTTGGAATTTGTCTTGGGCATCAATTATTAGCGCTTGCTTTAGGTGGTAAAACCAAAAAAATGAAACTTGGACATAGGGGCGCAAACCATCCTGTTAAAAATCTCAAAGATAATAAAGTTGAAATAACTAGTCAAAATCATGGATTTGAGGTGACCAAGAATAATTTGCCATCTAAAATTGAAATCACACACAGATCTTTATTTGATAATAGTATTGAGGGTATCAAGTTAAAAAATAAACCGGTTTTTTCAGTACAGTACCACCCTGAATCGAACCCTGGACCTCAAGACAGTCACTATTTATTTAATAACTTTATTATGGAAGTAAAAAAATATGCCAAAAAGAAAAGACATTAAAAAAATATTGGTAATTGGTGCTGGGCCGATCATTATAGGTCAGGCATGCGAGTTTGATTACTCAGGAACTCAAGCATGTAAAGCACTTAAAGATGAAGGCTATAAAGTTGTTTTAGTCAATTCAAATCCTGCAACAATAATGACAGATCCTGAAGTTGCAGATCAAACATACATTGAGCCAATATCCATAGAAGTCCTTGAAGAAATTATCAAGAAAGAAAAACCTAATGCTATTCTACCTACAATGGGTGGTCAAACAGCATTGAATCTAGCTTTGAAAGCAGAAAAAAATGGATTGTTAAAAAAATATAAAATTGAGTTAATTGGAGCAAATTCTAAAGCAATTGCTAATGCAGAGGATAGAAAAAGATTTAGAAAAAATATGTCAGACATTGGTATTGATCTTCCAAAATCTGAGATACTAAATAATTTTAAAAATGCCTCAAAGTGTTTAAAAAAAATTGGATTACCGGCGATCATAAGACCTTCATTTACTTTGGGTGGACTTGGAGGTGGAATAGCAAGAACAAAGAAAGACTTTTTTAAGATTGTAAAGGGTGGACTTCACGAGTCTCCTCAAAACCAAGTACTCGTAGAAGAATGCCTAGATGGTTGGAAAGAATTTGAAATGGAGGTCGTTAGAGATAAAAATGATAATTGTATAATAGTTTGCTCAATTGAGAATATAGATCCAATGGGAATACATACGGGTGACTCAGTTACAATAGCTCCCGCATTAACGCTTACAGATAAGGAATATCAGGTGATGAGAAACGCTTCCATTGCATGTTTAAGAAAAATTGGTGTTGAAACTGGAGGCTCAAATGTTCAGTTTGCAATTAATCCAAAAAATGGAAGAATGGTAATTATTGAGATGAATCCTCGAGTGTCTCGATCATCTGCTTTAGCATCAAAGGCAACAGGTTTTCCAATCGCTAAAGTTGCGGCAAAACTTGCTGTCGGATACACTTTAGACGAACTTCAAAATGAAATTACAAAAGTTACTCCAGCATCATTTGAACCAACCATAGATTATGTAGTCACGAAAATACCTAGATTTACTTTTGAAAAGTTTCAAGATACCAAAGCAATTTTAGGAACCTCAATGAGATCAGTTGGTGAAGCAATGGCTATAGGCAGAAATTTCAAAGAGTCATTTCAAAAAGCCCTTGTATCTCTTGAAACCGGTTTGAGCGGATTAGATGACATTTTTAACTATTCAAAAAAAGAGATAATCAAAAAATTAAGAGAGAATATACCTAACAAATTGTTACTGATTGCGGAGGCTTTTAGAAAAAAAATTTCTTTAGATAAAATTTATAAGTTATCAAAAGTTGATCCTTGGTTTTTAAATCAAATAAAAGAAATAGTAGATGACGAAAATAGAATTATAATTAATGGTTTACCAAATAATTATATAGAATTTAATAGAATTAAATCATGTGGATTTTCAGATAAAAGGTTATCTAAACTTACAAAAACAAAAGAAGAAATTGTTAAAAGAAAAAGGAAGGTTTTAAAAGTGATTCCGGTTTTCAAAAAAGTTGATACGTGTGCTGCAGAATTTAAATCGTTTACTCCATATATGTATTCGACATACCAAAGAAATTTTGCCCTTAACTCTGAATGTGAAGCTGATCCAAGCAATAAAAAAAAGATTATTATATTAGGTGGAGGTCCCAACAGAATTGGGCAAGGTATTGAATTTGACTATTGTTGTTGTCAAGCTAGTTTTTCGCTTAAAGATGCAGGATATGAAACAATAATGATAAACTGTAATCCTGAGACAGTTTCTACCGATTATGACACGAGTGACAGGCTTTATTTTGAGCCTTTAATAGAGGAGTATGTGGAAAATGTAATTTTAAAAGAAAAATCAAAAGGAAATCTCTTAGGCATAATTGCACAATTTGGAGGTCAAACACCAATTAAATTAGCAAAATTTCTTGATGAGAATAAATTGCCAATACTCGGAACTCAATATTCATCAATTGATCTCGCAGAAGATAGAGATAGATTTAGAGATTTATTAATTAAATTAAATTTGAAACAGGCAGAAAGCGGAATTGCTAAAAGTTTTGACTCTGCAATTAAAATAGCTCACAAAATTGGTCTTCCAGTGGTCATACGTCCATCTTATGTCTTGGGTGGGAGAGCTATGGAAATTGTTCACGACGAGAGTCAATTAATAAAGTTTATTAAACAGGCTTTTGATGCATCTGAAAATAATCCAATTCTAATTGATAAATTTATTGATAATGCAATGGAAGTTGATGTTGATGCTATTGCAGATGGAAAAGATGTCTATGTTGCGGGTATTATGCAACATATAGAGGAAGCAGGAATACACTCGGGAGACTCCGCTTGTTGTATGCCACCAGTTTCGATTAAAGAAAACATATTAAGAGAGATAAAAGTTCAAACAAAAAAACTAGCTTTAGCAATGGGTGTTAAAGGTTTTTTAAATATTCAATTTGCTATCAAAAAAGATCAAATTTTTGTTATAGAAGTAAATCCACGAGCGAGCAGAACTGTGCCATTTGTTTCAAAAGCTAACGGAATACCGTTAGCAAAAATTGCTTCAAGAATAATGGCAGGTGAAAAACTTTCAAAATACAATTTAAAATATAAAAAAAATAAAAGATATGCTGTTAAAGAAGCTGTCTTTCCATTTAATAAGTTTCCAGATAGTGACGTCTTACTTGGTCCTGAAATGAAATCGACTGGTGAAGTTATGGGCTTTGATGAAGATTTTGGTATGGCAGTAGCAAAGAGTCAAATCGCTGCTTCTAATTCTTTGCCTGTAGGAGGTATGGCATTTCTATCTGTAAAAGACTCGCATAAGCAAGAAATCATAGGGGTAGCGCAAAGACTAAAAAAATTCGGTTTTAAAATTTCAGGTACGAAAGGAACTTCAAAAATTTTGAATAATAATGGTATAAAATGTAAAACGATTAATAAGGTAAGTAGTGGTCGACCACATATCGTTGATATTTTAAATTCGAAAAAAATTTCTTTGGTAATTAATACTGGAGGTGGAAACAGTGAACATAGAATTAATGATGCAAAAGCATTAAGAAGAGGAGCATTGGCAAACAAAATCCCCTATTGCACAAACATGTCAACTGCTTATTCTTTTTTAGAAGCTATTAAATCTCTGAAAACTAAAAAGTTGGGTGTTAAATCTATTCAGGGTAATTAGTCGACTTTCCAGTCAGTTTTAAAAGTTACGTAATTAACTTGTAAACATCTTCTCTCTTCACGAATTTCTTTTTTTTCCATACCATGCCATGTACCCGGGCCGCTGGTAAAAAAATATCCATAATTATCCTTATACGGCATTGTCTTTACTTTTTTAAGATCGTTATTGTAAAAGTCAGTTCCTAAGTCTTCACTTTCATTTGTTTTATTAACAAATAACAAACACGACATTAATTTTTCTTCAATATCACAATGAGGTTTTAACCAAAAACCTTTCCTGTCACATATAACTTCAACTCTTACATAAGAATTTGACAAATCTTTACCAACAAGTTTAGAAACTTTTTCATGAGTTTTCTTGCTCTGTAGTTCTTTAATCAATTTTATTAAGTTTGGGAATTCATTTGAATTCTCTTTTGTTATAAAGCATCTAAACTTTAGCGCTTTTCCGCCATGAGATAACCCTTTTCTAAATTCTGGTGCTCCACCATCAATAGCTCTTGTCCCATCATAATTTAAATTATGTTCAATGGGATTTGCAATATCGGCCTTGACTATTTCGTTAATTTGTTCATCAGTTAAGGGTTTGTCCAATTCCCAATGCAAAAATGGATCGTTAAACTTCTTTGATTTATTTTCTAGAGAATTTAAAAATGACATTACAATTTCTGTTTTATTAAATTTGCAATTCTGTTAGTTTCATCAAGTTTCTCATATTTCCATATTTCTAAACTATTTTCTAAATTTTTTATAATATTTAATTTACTAAACAAGTCCCTAAATTGCCTAAACCTAAGGTCATCTCTTTTTGGTGGTATTTGAGCTACATATATTGGTTTTCCGGTTAAAGCGGCTTCAGAAATCATCGACGTTGAGTCACATGTCACTACTAAAAATTTAGCAATTGATAGGCCACTTAAATAAGCTTTTTTGTCTACGTGTTGAATAACAAGACTCTCACTTCCAAAAAATTTATTTGCATAATCTATCGTATCAGGTGGAGTTCTCATAGAAGGAACTATAATTATCTGTAGATCATTTTTTTTTGCTAAGACCTGAACAGTTTCAAAAATTCTCTCTAAGCTTTGTTTATCATATTTGTAATACTTATTAGGACCACCTAAAATAAGAAGTATTTGTTGTTTGTTTTTATTAATCTTATTACTAAGGTAACTATGGTTTTTTTGAATTTCTTTCAATGTAAGATAGTGCAAAGCACCTTTTGAGTTAATAATATTTTGACCACTTAATCCGTCATGCTCAGGAACAATTACATAATCAAAGTTAGATAAAGAAACTTTTGGGTCTTGAATATGAATATTAATAATTTTTTTATTTGAATTCTTTTTGAGATATAATGAGGGTATTACACTTTTTCTTCCACACGAAATAACTAGATCGATTTCAGGTACAGAAAATCTTTTAAAAAATAAATTTGATATAGGAGTAATTTTTGGTGGAAGAAGTTTAGCAAGTGTATTTATTTCAACTTTTTGGTGAATGAAATCAATATCTAACGCTTTGGCTAAACCCTCAACTTGACTTATCATGCCATGCATTCCCTCTGTCAATAATAACCCTTTTAATTTAGACATAAATTACTATATAGCTTTCCTATGAAACAAAATCCAACTAAACACACAAAAGTGTTAATAATTGGGTCTGGACCTGCAGGATATACAGCGGCAGTTTATGCTGCTAGAGCTATGTTAAATCCAATTTTAGTTCACGGGATGGAGCCTGGTGGACAGTTAACCACTACTACCGATGTTGAGAATTACCCTGGGTTTGCTGAAGTGATTCAGGGACCCTGGCTAATGGATCAAATGAAAGAGCAAGCCAAAGCTGTTGGGACAGAGATGATTGAAGATCACATTTCCTCAGTTGACCTTAAGTCTAAACCATTTGGGGCTATAGGAGAAAGTGGACAAAAATACTCTGCTGACGCAATTATAATTTCCACCGGTGCTCAAGCAAGATGGTTGAATTTAAAATCAGAACAGGAATATAGGGGTTTTGGAGTCTCAGCATGTGCTACTTGTGATGGTTTCTTTTTTAAAGAAAAAACTGTTGCTGTTGTTGGAGGTGGAAATGCTGCAGTTGAGGAGGCAATGTTTCTTACAAAGTTTGCCTCTAAAGTAAAGTTGATACACAGAAGAAACAAATTGAGAGCTGAAAAAATGCTTCAAAAAAAATTAATGGAAAATAAAAAAATTGAAATTATTTGGGACAGCATAATTGAGGATGTCATAGGAGATAAGGATCCTAAAAATGTAACTGGAATAAAAATAAAAAATGTTAAATCTAATAAAACAGAAGATTTAAAAGTTGATGGGCTGTTTATTGCAATTGGTCATGATCCTGCGACTCAATTATTTAAAGATCAGCTTGAAATGGATAGTGAAGGATATTTGATTACCAAATCTGATTCAACGGAAACAAACGTACCTGGTGTATTTGCTGCAGGCGATGTTAAAGATAAAATTTTTAGACAAGCTGTAACAGCGGCAGGTATGGGGTGTATGGCTGCACTTGAAGCTGAAAAACATCTTTCATCGTAAAAAATGAATGAAAAATAATCTACATGTTTTTTTGGGAGCCACTGTTGCTGATGCTGCAGCTAGACCTTTGCACTGGGTTTATAATCAAAGGAAACTACTAACTTATATCAAAGGAAAGAAAGATTTTGCTTTTTTAACGAAAAACAAAAGTCCTTTTTACAATATCAAGACTGGAAAAGTTTCAGGTTATAATGAAGTTGGTCAAGTCATGTTTAAAACATTGATTGAAGGACATGAAAATATAGAAGAAAGATTTAAAAAAAATATTACTAAAAACTTTGGTCCTGGAAGTGAGCATTGGAAAAACCTTAATCTAAGAGCCAAATATAGAAAGATTAAAGATTGGCGAGGTATAATTAAAGGACCTTGGATACATCAAAACATCATTGAAACAGTTAAAAATATTAAAAATAAAAAGAAATTAACAGGTGGCGCTAAAGTAAATGAGTCTGATGGTTATTGTGCTGCTCTACCCTTTTTTTTATATGGTTGTGATTTAAATAGCTTAAAAAAGATTATCTCAACAGTTACCGTTTCAAAAGTAAGCCTTAAGTATGCTTTGGCTAAATTTTATCTAATAGATTTAGCTCTAAAAGGTGCTAAAAATCCAATAAATGAATTCTTAAAAAAGTTTAAAAAAAATTCATATTTTAAGAGTGTTGTTGACGACATTAGTAGAGTAAAAAAATTAAAATCAAAACCTCACGCAAAAGTGGTTAAAAAATTAGGAATGGCGTGCAGCTATCCTGGGACTTTTAATAGTTCAATACACTCAATTATTAATTCAACAAATTATAAAAGTGCAATTTTGGGAACAATTAAGGCTGGTGGTTGTAACTGTTCTAGGGTTAATTTCATTGGAGCTTATTTTGCCGCTTTAAAAGGTATTAATTCAATTCCTAAATCCTGGATAAAAAAAACTGATCGTGCTAAAAAGATCTTAAGTCAAAAATAATATAGAAAGTCTCAATAAAATGAATAACAAAGTGTTAATAACTGGAATAAGTGGATGGATAGCTAAGCATACAGCAATTCAATTGTTAAATTCGGGATACGAAGTTTTAGGAACAGTAAGAAATCAAGATTTAATTGATCAAACAAAAGAAACTATAAGTAGGTATGCTTCAACAGACAAACTATCATTCGTTGTATTAGATCTTTTAAGAGACGATGGATGGGACCAGGCAGTAAATGGATGCAAATATATAATGCATATTGCCTCCCCTTTTCCAATGAAAGTCTCCAGTGATAGGAATATATTATTACCAGTTGCGGTTGATGGTACTTTAAGAGTTTTAAAAGCTTGTTTAAATGCCGATGTAAAACAAATAATTATAACTTCTTCGATTGTAGCGATGTTCAGAAAACGTAATAGATCTAATCCTTATTCTTTTGGGGAAAATGATTGGACTGATGAAAATTGGATTGAGGGTGTTAGTGACTACTTTTTATCAAAAACAATAGCTGAAAAAGCAGCATGGGATTTTATGGAAAGTAAAGGTATGAAAAATAAATTAACAACAATTAATCCAGGTGGAGTGTTTGGTGATGCACTGGATAAAAAAGGTGGTACATCTATCGAATACATAAGACAATTTCTTAAAGGTAAATTTCCAGCTGCACCTAAATTTGCAGTTTTAATTTCTGATGTAATGGATGTTGCGAAATCACATATTGCTTGCATTGATAATAAAAATGTTGGGGGGAGAAGATTAATTGTTGGAAAAGACGTAAAAAAGTTAGTTGAGTTATCACAGATAATGGCTGAAGCAATGCCGGAGTATGCAAAAAAACTTCCAAAAAAAGAATTACCAAATTTTATGGTAAAATTAATTAGTTATATAGATTCAAGTGCTAAAACGATGATTCCTGATCTTGGAATTATAATGCAAACCGACACGACATACGCTGAAGAATTGTTAGGATTTAAATTTAAACCCGCAAAAGACTGTATAATTGAAAATGCCAAATCGGTTGTTAAATTGGGGTTAGTTTAAACTTTCACAAAATTCTTTAATTTTATTCATCGCTTTTTCTAAATTTTCCATCGACGTGGCATAAGAGATTCTAAAAAAACCCTCTAAACCAAATGCAGAACCCTGGACTACAGCAATACCAAAATTTTCTAAAAGTGACTGAACGAAATCAGTATCATTTTGGATTTTTTTCCCCTCTTTATCTTTTTTTCCTATCAATTTTTTGCAATTTGGAAAAACGTAAAATGCGCCGTCAGGTTTTAAACAACTTATTCCGTCAATTGCATTTAAAGAATTAACTACAAAATCTCTCCTTTCCTGGAAAGCTTTTGCTCTAATAGGAATAAAATCCTGTTTACCATTAAGTGCCTCAACTGCAGCAGCTTGACTTATTGATGAAGGGTTTGTTGTCGATTGAGATTGTATTTTGGCTATAGCTTTTATAATTTCTTTATCTCCAGCTGCATATCCTATTCTCCAGCCTGTCATTGCATACGATTTACTCACACCATTCATTGTTACTACTTTATTTTTTATTTCTGGAATTTGAGCAATAGTAAAAAATTTGAAGTTATCGTAAGTTACGTGTTCATAAATATCATCACTTAAAATATTTACATGTGGATTTCTCTTTAAAACCTGGGACAAATTTTTAATTTCGAGTTCGGTATAACATGCACCAGTTGGGTTTGATGGTGAATTAAGTATAAGCCATTTAGTATTGTTGGTTATTTTAGCTTCCAAATCCTTCGCGCTAAGTTTAAAACCCTGTTCCTCAGAACACTCAATTACTATTGGATTAGCTCCCGCCAATAAAACAATATCTGGGTATGACACCCAATAAGGTGCAGGTATAATTACCTCGTCACCTTTATTCAATGTTGCCATCATTAAATTGTAAATCACATGCTTGCCCCCTGCTCCTACAGTTACTTGGTCAGTTGTATAGTTAAGATTATTTTCCCTTTTAAATTTTTTTACAATTGCTTCTTTCAAATCTTTAGTTCCGTCCACAGCTGTATATTTGGTATCACCAGCTTTAATGGCATCTATTGCGGCTTTTTTAATATTATCTGGAGTATCAAAATCTGGCTCCCCAGCGCCTAAACCAATTACGTCTTTTCCTGCAGCTTTCAATTCCTTAGCTTTTTGAGTAACAGCAATAGTTGGGGAAGGTTTTATTCTTTTTAGGCTATCAGATATAATGCTCATTGAAATATAATTTTATTTTATTACTTTGTTTAATATATGCAAAATACATATCAAGATTTAATTACCGATTTAGAGGGAAAAAAACCACAAATCAGTGGAAAACTTGAGGGAGGTAAGAAGTTTAAAATAATTTCAAATTTTACACCCGCGGGTGATCAACCAGAAGCAATTAAAAAACTGGTCTCTGGAGCTAATAAAGAACAATTTAATCAAGTTTTATTGGGGGTCACTGGATCAGGTAAAACTTTCACAATGGCAAAAGTTATTGAAGCTACGAACAGACCAGCTTTAATATTAGCCCCAAATAAAACATTAGCTGCTCAACTTTACGGCGAAATGAAAACTTTTTTTCCTGAAAATGCTGTAGAGTATTTTGTTTCATATTATGACTACTATACTCCTGAAGCATACGTACCAAGGTCAGATACTTATATCGAAAAAGAAGCTTCAATAAATGAGCAGATTGATAGAATGCGTCATTCAGCAACAAGATCTCTATTAGAAAGAGATGATGTACTTATTGTTGCGAGTGTATCATGTATTTATGGATTAGGTTCCGTAGAGGCTTACAGTAAAATGACACTGACGCTTCAAAAAAATTATGAATATAACAGGGAACAAATAATTAAATCTTTTGTTGCTCTACAATATAAAAGAAATGATCAAAATTTTTATAGAGGCACTTTTAGAGTAAGGGGTGAAAATCTAGAAATTTTTCCTTCGCATTTAGAGGATAGAGCTTGGAGAATAAGTCTATTCGGGAATAAACTTGAACAAATAGAAGAATTTGATCCTTTGACTGGTGATAAAGTCAGAGATTTAAACTTGATAAAAGTTTATGCAAACAGTCACTATATTACACCAAAGCCTACTGTAGAACAGGCAGTAATAAATATCAGAAAAGAATTAGAACTTACTCTAAAAAAACATAAATCTGAAAATAAATTGTTAGAAGCCCAAAGACTAGAGGAAAGAACAAAGTTCGACTTAGAAATGATAGAGGCAACTGGATCTTGTGCCGGAATTGAAAACTATTCAAGATTTTTATCAGGTAGAAAACCAGGTGAACCTCCTCCAACTCTATTCGAATACTTTCCAGATAATGCAATTATATTTGTTGACGAGTCTCATGTGACAGTTCCTCAATTAAATGGAATGTATAAAGGAGATAGATCGAGAAAAAGCACACTTGCTGAATATGGATTTAGACTACCTTCATGTATGGATAATAGACCATTAAAATTTGAAGAGTGGGATTTAATGAGAACACAAACCATCTTTGTTTCGGCAACCCCGGGACCGTGGGAACTAGAGCAGACAAAAGGTAAACATATAGATCAAGTTATTAGACCCACTGGATTAATTGATCCAGAAGTAGAAGTGAGGCCAGCGAAAAATCAGGTGGATGATTTAATGCACGAATGTAAAAAAGTTGTTGAAAAGAATTATAGAGTTCTAGTTACAACTCTAACAAAAAAAATGGCAGAAGATTTGACTGAGTACCTCCATGAGAATGGGATTAAAGTTAGGTATCTACATTCTGATATCGACACACTTGAAAGGATAGAAATTATGCGGGACCTTCGTATGGGTGTTTTTGATGTTTTAGTTGGAATAAACTTATTAAGAGAAGGGCTTGATATTCCTGAATGTGCGTTAGTTGGTATTTTAGATGCAGATAAAGAGGGTTTTCTAAGATCTGAAACATCTTTGATTCAAACTATTGGAAGAGCAGCAAGAAATGTTGAAGGAAAAGTAATTTTATACGCAGATAAAGAAACCAAAAGTATTAAAAAAGCTATCCTTGAAACAAAAAGGAGGAGGGAAATTCAATTAGATTATAACAAAAAAAATAAAATTGATGCTAAATCAATTAAAAAAGAAATAAGCGATATTTTAGAAAGTGTCTACGAAAAAGACTATGTAAAAATTAGCGAAGGGTCAAATATAGGTGGCAACCTTAAGAAACACTTGAAGGGTTTAAATAAAAAAATGAAAGATGCTGCATCAAATTTAGAATTTGAAGAAGCAGCTAAGTTAAGAGACGAGATTAGAAAATTGGAAAGTACCGAACTTGAAATTACTTTAAATCCTAAAATAAGACAATATGATGTAAAAAATAAGCTTTATCCTAAAGGTAGATCCACTCTGGGAATGCCAGGAACTAAGGTAACTAAAAAAAGAGATAAAAAGTGGAAGCACAAAAAATAATAATTACTGGGGGGGCAACTAGGATTGGTGCTGCAATCGCTAGGAGTTTATCTGGTATTAACAAAGATATAGTCATTCATTATAATAAATCAAAAACGAAAGCTGAAAATTTAAAAAAAGAACTGATAAAGACAGGATCAAAAGTATATCTTATTAAGGGTGATTTAGGAAAAGAAAAGGATGTTAATAAGATAGTAAAATTTGCAAAATCTAAACTAAAATATTTTGATTGTTTAATTAATAATGCATCAATTTTTGAGAACGATAAATTAGAAAATTTCAATTCAAGTAGTTGGGAAAAACATTTATCTATAAATCTAAAGGCTCCAGCTATGTTATCAAGAGAATTTGGAAAAAATATAAAAGGAAAAAATAACAATATAATAAACATTATTGATCAAAGAGTCTTTAAACTTACCCCCTTTTTTTTTTCATATACTTTAAGTAAAACAGGTCTTTATACTTTAACTAAAACTAGTGCCATGAGTCTTGCGCCCCGTGTAAGGGTTAATGGTATAGCACCTGGACCAACTATTAAAAATAAAAGACAATCAAAAGGTCACTTTAGAAGGCAATATCTTTCAACACTTCTAAAAAAACAAGTAGACGTGGAAGAAATATGTAGTGCTGTTGACTTTTTTATCAAAAATAGATCTATTACGGGGCAAGTAATTTCAATCGACAGTGGACAAAGTTTAAACTGGCAGACACCAGATGTCTTGAAAGGCAAGGAATGAAAAGAAGTAATTTAAAGATCGTAAAAATTAATAAATCTAAAAAGCTTTTTAATTATGAAAAAAAAGTTCTTGTAAAAGAATTATTACTAGATCTTAAAATTGGATATTTTGACTTTGAAAAAGAAAAAAAACAAAAGGTAAAATTTTCACTTGAAATAGACTATGTAGACAAAAAACCATCAAGTGATAAGGACATCAAATCAATTGTAAACTACGCAAAAGTTGTAAGATTAATTAAAAAACTTGTTAAAAAAAAACATTACAATTTTCTTGAAACATTAGCAGAAGATGTTTTTGATGAACTTTTCAAAGATAAAAGAATAGATAAAATAAGCCTTCAAATAGAAAAACTCGAGATAATGAGAGATTGCTCTTCTGTTGGGATACAAATCTCAAAAAAAAGAAGTCATGATTAGTTCTGAAATTGGAAAAGAAATCATAAAGAAAGAGTTGCCTTTAATTCCAAAGCTTCCAGGTGTTTACAAAATGCTGAGTGATAAAGATCAAATTCTTTATGTTGGTAAAGCAAAAAACCTGCCTAACAGACTCAAAAGTTATGTATCGGAAAAAAATCATATTATTAGAACTGAGAGAATGCTATCTCAAACACGAAAAATTGAGATTACAACAACATCAAATGAAAGTGAGGCACTACTTCTTGAAGCTAATCTTATTAAAAAACATAAACCAAAATTTAATATCTTACTAAGAGATGACAAATCTTTTCCATTTATTTTTATCGGCAATAAAGACAAATGGTCTCAAATAAAAAGACATAGAGGTAAAAAAACTAAGGAAGGTTTTTATTTTGGTCCTTTTGCATCTGCTGGATCTGCTAACTGGACTATAAAAATGATCCAAAAAATATTCCATCTTAGAGTTTGTGATGATACTGTTTTTAAAAATAGACAGCGACCTTGTATTTTATATCAAATCAAAAGATGCTCGGGTCCTTGTGTTGGTTATATTGATGAAATTGAATACAAGAGAACAGTTGATGATGCTATTGAATTTGTCTCTGGTAAATCAAGAAAGATACAAAAAAATTTATCCAATCAAATGGAAAAAGCTAGCGAGAGTCTTGATTTTGAGAAAGCAGGAATTCTCAGAGATAGAATAAAATCGCTTAACATAATTCAATCTTCTCAAAGGATAAATGAAGCAAACTTAGTTGAAGCCGATGTAATTGCGGCTTATAAAGAATCTGGACAAACTTGTATACAAGTATTCTTTTACAGATCTAAACAAAATTGGGGTAATCAAGCTTTTTTTCCAAAACATGATCCTGATGAAAATTTAGGCAATATTTTAAATTCTTTTGTTTCACAATTTTATGAAAATAAAAGTGTCCCATCCTCAATTATTCTATCCCAAGAAATTAAAGAGAAAATTTTGATAGAACAGACGCTTTCACAAAAAGAGAGTAAACAAGTGAATATTTCAGTGGCCAAAAAAGGTTCTAAGTTAAAAGTAATTAATCAAGCAATTAAAAATGCAAAAGATAGTTTAAATAGAAAGCTTCATGAAACACAAAATAACAGGGAGCTATTTGAGTCGGTTGTCGCAAAATTTAATTTAGAAACAAATATTAATCTTATTGAAGTTTACGACAATAGTCATATTCAAGGAACAAATAGTGTTGGAGCATTAATTTCTTATGGAGATGAGGGATTTATTAAAAAAAGATATAGGAAATTTAATATAAAAATGAAGAAAAATGAACAAGACGATTATGGTATGATGAAAGAAGTACTTACAAGAAGATTCAAAAAAGCAGTGCAAGAAAAAGAAGGTCATCTTTCATTTCCTGATCTTATTTTTGTTGATGGAGGAAAAGGTCAATATTCAGTAGCAAGAGAGACATTGAATGAACTTGGGCTTCACGATATTCCATTAATAGCGATTGCTAAAGGGAAGTTTAGAAATAGTGGAAATGAAACTTTTTTTCATAATGGAAAAGAATACAAGTTTTCAAAAAATGACCCTACTCTATTTTTTCTTCAAAGAATAAGGGACGAGTCTCACAGGTTTGCGATTAGTGCTCACAGAGCTCGAAGAAAAAAAGGTATAAGTAAATCTTTATTGGATCAAATAGAAGGTATAGGATCAATTAGAAAAAGAGCTTTGCTTAACCATTTTGGTTCAGCAAGAGCAGTGGAGTCTGCTAGTTTGGATGAGATTAAGTCAGTTGAAGGAGTTGAGGAAAAAGTTGCAAAAAAGATATATAATTTCTTCCACGAATGAAAATAAAATTTCCTAATTACTTAACAATCGGCCGAATAATAATAGTTCCCTTTTTTGTTTTAGCATATTATTTACCAGGATTTTATGGAGACATTATACCTTTCACTTTATTTGTTGTTGCATCTTTCACTGATTTCTTAGACGGCTTACTTGCTAGACTATATAAAGAAGAATCTAAGCTTGGAGAACTTTTAGATCCTATCGCTGATAAAATCATTGTAGCAACTGCTTTGATTTTGCTTGTAATGGATGGGACTATAAAAAATTATGAAGTAATAGCTGCGATAATTATTTCAACTCGAGAAATTTTAATATCTGGTTTAAGAGAATTTTTAGCAAAAGGTCAGGTGAATTTACCTGTGTCGGGATTGGCCAAATTAAAAACTTTCTTACAGATGTTTTCAATATCATTACTTTTGACTGGTGAAACTGGAAATAAAATAATTAATTTTCAAGACTACAACGCTCAAACCATTGGTATTATTTTGTTGTGGCTTTCGGCTTTTATCACTTTGTATACAGCATATGATTATCTGAGAAAAGGCATTGATCATGCAATATCAGAAGACAACAAATAATTAAGCCGCAATTTTTTTTCTAACGAAAGATTGATAACTATCTGATAAATCCATTATTGTTTTGCAAACTTTAAAAGAATAATTTGATATTTTCGAAACAGGTGTTACCTCTGCTGCAGTACCTGTTAAGAAGCATCCAACAAAATCCTTTAATTCGTTGGGTGAGATTTTTCTCTCAATAACTTTGATATTTTTAGATTTTGCAATTTCAATCACAGTTCTTCTAGTAATTCCATCTAAGAATGAGTCTGGTACTGGAGTATGTAGCTCCCCTTTAGTATCCTTGAAAAAAATATTTGCACCAGTTGCTTCTGCAACATTTCCCTCGTGATCTAACATTAGAGAATCTGTATAGCCTTGTCTTTCTGCTTCGTGTTTTGACAAAGTGCAAATCATATAAAGTCCTGAAGCTTTTGTATCCCATGGTATTGAGTCAGGAGAAGGTCTTCTCCAATTTGATATATTTAACTTAATACCTTCAGTTTTAAGTTTAGGGTCGAAATAGGATCCCCACTCCCAAGTTGCGATGGCTACATGAATTTTTGTTTGTTGAGCCGATATTGCCATCATCTCGCTTCCTCTCCAAGCCACTGGTCTCACATAACCATTTTTTACATTTTGAGCTGATACAATTTTTTTTGTTGCGATATTTATGTCGCTCTCAGAATAAGGAATTTCAAAACCCATTCTTTTTGCTGAATAGAAAAATCTTGAAGTATGTTCCTCAAGTTTAAAAATATTTCCGTCATAAACCCTTTCACCTTCAAATACACAACTTCCATAATGTAAACCATGACTTAAAACATGTAGCTTAACATCAGACCAATCAACTAAGTCTGAATTGTACCATATTTTTCCGTCTCTTTTATCGTAAGGAATCATATTAAAAAGATTTATTTATAAAAAATATATTCCTATATATAATATGTCAATATAACTTACCAATTATGAAAAATCTTCTTTACCTAAAAGATGAACAATTAAAAGGTTTTATTGAAAAAATCTTTGTTGGTTACAGGGAAACATTTAACGACTCAAAAAAAGTACTTAAAAAATACAATTTAGGAACTGCCCATCATAAAGCTCTGCATTTGATATCATTTTATGATGGGATAACTATTACTCAATTACTTAACAAGCTAAACGTAACTAAACAAAGTTTAAATAGAGTCATAAATGATTTAAAAAAATTAAATTATCTAGAATTTAAAAAGGATACTAAGGACACAAGAGTAAAACATATTTTTTTAAATGATAAAGGTAAGAAAATATTTGATGAAATTTTTTTATCCCAAAAAAAAAGGATTTATAAAGCATTACTTAATTCAAGTTCGAAAGAAGTAATAAATTTTGAAATAGTTTTAAAAAGAATAATCGATGGAAAGTTTTAAATCTCATATTTTAGTAATTGATGATGACGAAGGAATAAGATCATTACTTAAACAATTTTTAAATGAAAACGGGTATTTAGTAAATACTGCTTCAAATGCATTGGAAGCGAAAGAAAAGATTTCGATAATAAAATTTGATCTTTTGGTCTTGGATATAATGATGCCTGGTAAGAGTGGCTTAGAATTTATTTCTGAAAATAAAAATAATTTAAATGTGCCAATCATTTTACTTACGGCTAAAGGAGAAGCGAGTGAAAGAGTTGAAGGGTTAGAAACAGGTGCAGATGATTACTTGCCCAAACCTTTTGAACCTAAGGAACTTTTATTAAGAATTAATAATATCTTAAAAAAAACCAAAAAAGTTAATCTTAAACACGTCCTAGAATTCGGCTCAATTAAAATAGATTTAAATAAGTTGATGATTACCAATCAAAATAGTAATTTTAAAATTAACAATACTGAAAAAACAATTTTAGAAAAAATGATAAATAATCCTGGTAAAGTATTTTCAAGAATTGATATTGGTAATTTAATTAAAATCGATAAAGAAAGATCAATTGATGTAATTATTACTAGGCTCAGAAAAAAAATTGAGACAAATCCAAAAAATCCAAAATACTTACAAACAATTAGAGGTTCGGGCTATGTTCTCTGGGTTGAGTAATTATATCAAAAAGTTACTTCCAAAAAGACTTTTTTATAGAGCATTACTAATTGTAGCTACACCAATAATAATATTGCAAATTATTATATCGATTGTTTTTTTTGATAGCCTCTGGATAAAAACTAATAAAGGAATGACCAGGGCTCTAGTAGGTGAAATTAAATTTTTTATAGATGCGTACGAAAATGAGGAATATGAAAAAGATAATTTGATTAGACTATTTAAAGAACATCATAATTTTAATGTGAAGTTTCAGACATTTGGGGATATTCCAGAAACAGATATGGAAAGATGGTTTAGTCCCATGGATAGAACTCTGAGAAGAGAATTGAAAAATAAATTTAATAATTATTGGTTTGATACAACTACGTATAAAGAATTAATTGAGTTGAAGATTGAATATCTCAATGGTTACTTTGAATTTTTAATTCCAAAGAATAGAGTCACCAATACATCGGCCAGATTATTTGCGTTATGGATAACATTCCCAGCATTTTTGTTAATTACAATCGCTCTAATCTTCTTAAAAAATCAAACTCGACCGATAATTAATTTAGCAAAAGCATCAGAAAAATTTGGCAGAGGTGAAGATGTTGAGGAGTTTAGACCTTCGGGTGCTCTGGAGATAAGACAAGCTGGTTTTGAGTTTGAAAGAATGAGAAAGAGAATATTGAGACACTTAAACCAAAGATCTGAAATGCTTTCAGGTATAAGCCATGACTTGAGAACTCCACTCACTAGAATTAAACTTCAACTTGCTCTAATAAAAGACGAAAAGATTTCACGTAAATTATCTGAAGATGTGGAGGATATGGAAAAAATGTTAAATGAATATCTTCAATTTACTAGCTCTACATCATCTGAAAAAACTGAACTTTTTGATATTTCAAAATTACTAAATCATTCAATTATGAAATATGAGAATAACAATATTACTTCTAATATAGAGCAAGAGATTTTTTTTAATGGAAGAAAAAGTTTAATAAATAGATGCATAGATAACTTAATTAATAACTCCCTTAAATACTCAAATAAAGTTTTGGTAAATTTAAAAAAGATTCATAAAAGCTTGATAATTACTGTTGATGACGACGGTCCCGGAATAGCTGAGAGTGAATATGAAAACGTTTTTAAACCATTTTACAAAATAAATAAAGGAAGAGGTGATTCTAAGTCTAGTGTTGGCTTGGGTTTATCAATTTCATCAGATGTAGTGAGATCCCACGGAGGTAGTATTACACTAGATAAATCTAGTCTTGGCGGTTTAAGGGTTAAGATCTCTTTGCCTTTTTAATTTTTTTAGACTTTAAGGTTTTGATTTCCTTTTCTAGTTTTTCTATTCGTTTCTTTAATACCTCAGTTTCCTCTTTTGTAGAAATCTTCATTCTTAAAACAATTTCATCCCTTTGAGATCTTACAATATTAACGATTTCTTCGCTTAAATCTTTATAGGATATAATTCCTTGTTCAAATAATTTTGCAAATTTTTCAATGATAAATTTAGACTTTGACATATTTTTTTTTTTTACGATAGTATATCTTATATTTCATTTTTATAATGTTTGTAAATAATCTAGATCCTGTTGCATTTGAATTTTTATCCTTTCAAATAAGGTGGTATTCATTAGCATATATTTTTGGTTTTTTAATAGGTTGGTTTTATATCAAAAATTTCTTAATTAAAGATTTGAAGGAAAAAACTTTAGTCGATGATTTTATCACTTATCTAATTTTAGGGGTAATTATTGGTGGAAGGCTAGGCTACGTAATTTTTTACAATTTTTTTTATTATTTAAGTCATCCATTTGAAATATTTTTTATTTGGCAAGGTGGTATGTCTTTCCATGGTGGCTTGCTGGGTGTTTGCTTGGCCACTTATATATTTACTCAAAAATATAATTTAAACTTTTTTAGATATACAGATTTGGTGTCCCTTGCAGCACCGATAGGAATTTTTTTAGGTAGAGTTGCAAATTTTATAAATTCTGAACTTTACGGCAGAGAAACTGATTTTATTTTTTCAGTTAATTTTAATAAGGTAGATAATCTTTTTAGACATCCTTCGCAATTATACGAAAGTTTTTTTGAAGGTATCGTTTTGTTCATGATTCTAAATTTACTTTGGAAAAAATTTTCAGAAATTCCTGGAGTAATATCGTCACTATTTTTAATTTTTTATTCTCTTTTTAGATTTATAATTGAGTTTACAAGGGAACCAGATGCTCATCTAGGTATCTTAATGAATATTTTTACATACGGGCAAATGTTATCAATTGCATTTTTTATTTCTGGAGTAATACTTTTTAAATTAGTAAAAAAATGATCACTAAGGCTCAATCACTAGATAATTTTATTGATAAATCTCTTTATGAAAAAAATAAAGGTTATTATCAAAGAAAAATGGAATTTGGTCGAAGAGGAGATTTTATTACATCTCCAGGAATTTCAAAACTTTTTTCTGAAATGATTGCTATTTGGATTGTATCATTTTGGGAAAATTTAAATAAACCAGAAAAAATTAATTTAGTAGAATTGGGTGCAGGAAATGGGGAACTCATAGAAGTCTTAATTAATACATTGAATAAATTGGAAATTGTAAAAAATAAATTCAAATTTTTTATTTTTGAAAAAAGCGTGTCTCTTAAAAAATTACAAAAAAAAAAATTTTCAAAAAGTGTTAAGTGGTTGGATAATTTTGATAAATTGCCAAATTCTCCAACTATATTTTTGGCTAACGAATTTTTTGATGCTTTACCAATAAAGCAGTTTATTAAAATAAATGAAGAATGGTATGAAAATTTTGTATTATTAAATAAAAGTGGAAAATTCTCTCTTGAAAAGAAAAAAGTTACTAAAAAAAAGATGAAGAAAATTTTTAATCAAGGGATAGACGAAAATCAAAATTTTATAGAATTTTCACCTTTAATGGTCAAATATCTAAAAAGTATTTGTAAAAAAATCAAATCTTCTGCGGGAGGTATTTTATTAATTGATTATGGTACCTCTGACAAAAAAATGTACGACAGTTTACAAGGGATTAAAAATCATAAAAAAGTAAATATTTTTGATGACTACCAAAATATTGATATAACTCACCATATAAATTTTAACTTTATTAAACAAATTGTTAACTTAAATGGATTAAAAGTTGGTGGTATTACTAATCAAGGAAGTTTTTTAAAAAACATGGGAATAAATTTAAGAGCTGAAATAATATCGAAAAAAATGAGTTTCCTAAAAAAAACGGATCTTTATACAAGAATAAGAAGACTTACACACAAAGATGAGATGGGTGAGTTGTTTAAAGTAATGTTTGTAACAAAGAAGGATAACAACTTTAAGACAGGGTTTAATGACATTAAAATCTAAAAAATTAGTAAAGTTTAAAAATATTACACATGGTTTTTTTGGAAAAAAAGGAGGAGTATCAAATGGAATTTATAGTGCCTTAAATTGTGGCCCTGGTTCTAATGATAAAATTTCTAATGTTAAAAAAAATTTAAAAATTGTTTCGAAAAAGTTTAAGGTTTCTCCAAAAAACCTTATATTGCTTAAACAAACACATAGTAACAAATGTCACTTTATTTTGAAAAGACCTTCAAAAAAACTAGTTGGTGATGGCTTGATTACCTCAAAAAAAAATTTAGCTTTAGGTATTTTAACCGCTGATTGTGCTCCAGTTCTTATTTATGACAAAAAATTGCCAATGATTGCGGCTATCCATGTTGGCTGGAAGGGTGCTTTTAAAAATATTCTTAAAAAGTGTATAAAATTTATGATTAAAAAAGGCTCTGAAAACAAAAATATTTCTGCAGTAATAGGTCCGTCGATATTTAGAGAAAACTATGAAGTGAAAAAAGAATTTATGAAAAGGTTTTTAAACCTTAATGATCGAAATCGTAAATTTTTTTACTTTAAAAAAACTAGAATTTTTTTTGATTTAAAAGAATTTATAAAATCTCAACTAAGATCATTAAAAATAAGTAATATAGATATAATTAATAAAGATACTTTTAAAAACAGGACTGAGTTTTTTAGTGCAAGGAGGGCTTTAAAAAATAAAGAAGACGATTATGGTAGAAATATATCTATAATTATGCTTAAATGACTTTTTTCTTAAAATGAAGATTCTCACAGGAAATAGCAATAAAAATCTAAGTTCAAAAATTGCAAAATATCTAAAAGAAAACCTTGTAAATTCAAACATAAGAAAATTTAAAGACGGTGAAATTTATGTTGAGATAAATGAAAATATAAGAGGCAATAATATTTTTTTCATTCAGTCAGTATCTTCCCCAGCAAATGACAATTTGATGGAAATGTTGCTTTGCATAGATGCTCTTAAAAGATCTTCTGCAAAAAATATTACAGCCGTGATTCCTTATTTTGGTTACGCAAGACAAGATAGAAAAGTGGTTCCTAGAACATCTATTTCTGCAAAACTAGTTTCAAATTTAATCACAAAAGCAGGAGCTGATAGAGTTGTCACTGTAGATTTGCATGCTGGTCAAATTCAAGGTTTTTTTGATATTCCAGTAGATAACCTTTTTACAACACCGTTATTTGCACGACATATTAAAAAAAAAATTAAAAGTAAAAATATAATTTGTGTTGCGCCTGACGTCGGAGGAGTTGAGCGAACTAGAGCCCTGGGAAGAAATTTAAATGTAGGTCTTGCAATTATTGACAAGAGAAGACCAAAGCCTGGTCAGTCTCAAGTCATGAATGTGATTGGAGATGTGAAAGGAAAAACTTGCATAATTAATGATGACATAATCGACTCTGGTGGAACAATTATAAATGCTGCTAAGGCTCTAAAAAAAAGAGGTGCAAAAGACGTTTATGTTTATATTACTCATGGTGTTTTAAGTGGGGATGCTGTGAAAGCTATTAAAAATTCTCCAATCAAAAAACTTGTTATTACAGACACAATTAATAATGAGAATAAAGTAAGATCTGCAAAAAATATTGAAATTTTGTCAATTTCTAACTTAATGGGTGAAGCAATTAGAAGAATATCAAATTCTACATCTGTTTCATTTTTGTTTAAATAATTTACTTGTTTTATCAACTAACTTGAGTTAAAACGCTTTTTCTTTATGAATACGATTAATGCAAGTTTAAGAAATACTAAAACCTCTGGTGAAGTAAATAAACTAAGGACAGAAGGGAATGTTCCTGGCATAATCTATGGTGGAAAATCAGAGACTCAAAAAATATCTATATCAAAAAAACTGTTGAAAAATTTAATTGAGAAAGAGAATTTTTTATCAAGTATATTAAATTTAAAAATTGACGGCAAAGATGAAAATGTTTTACCTAAAGAAATTGCTTACGATATCTTAACTGATGATCCAATTCATATTGACTTTTTAAGAATTGTAAAAGGTTCAAGTGTAATAATTGAAATACCAGTAAATTTTATCAACACAGAAAAATCTCCTGGTTTGAAAAGAGGTGGTGTATTAAATATAGTTCGTAGGAAAGTAGAACTAAAATGTCCATCTGAAAACATTCCAAGTGAACTGGTTGTTAATTTAGATGGAGTTGATATAGGACATTCTTTTAAAATTTCTTCAATTAAACTTCCTGAAAATGTTGAACCAACTATTCGTGGTAGAGACTTTGTGATCGCAACTGTAGCAGCACCAACAGTTATTAAAGAACCGGAAAAACCAGCAGAGACAGAAGAAGGAGCAGAAGGTGCGGAAGCAGCTGCTGCAACTAGTGAAGGAGCTGCAGAAACTGGTGATGCAAAAGATGCTAAAGGGGCTGAGGGTGAGAAAAAAGAAGCTGATAAAAAAGAGGACCCAAAAAAAGGTCAGCCTGAAAAAAAATAATTTACAATTGAAGAATTTAATTAAATAATGTTACTTTTTGTTGGACTTGGAAATCCAGGAAGAGGAAGAGCTTTGGGTGTGAATACTGTAAAGTTTACTGGTGAAGTTCTTAAAAATGTCAAAAAAGCAATTTATGAAATAAATATGAAAAAAATTCTTAAAAAAGAAGGAGCGACTGTTGGCCTGGCTAATGGAATACTATTAGCTGATGGAAAACAAATTTACACAACAGAAAATTTAAAAGTAGGTTTATTCAAATAATGAAAAGAGTTGTTGTAACTGGGATTGGGGTAGTGTCTTGTTTAGGAAACAATCAAGATGAAGTCTATCAGTCTCTATTAAATTCTAAATCAGGAATTTCTTTTTCTGATGAATACAAAGAGTACAATCTAAAAAGTAACATACATGGAAAACCAAAAATTAATCTTGAAGACCATGTTGATAGAAAATTTATAAGGTTTATGGGACCTGGCTCAGCTTACAATTATATATCAATGGCAGAGGCAGTTAAAGACTCTGGTTTAGAAGATAAAGATGTAAGTAATATATCAACTGGTATGATTATGGGTTCAGGGGGACCATCCATTGAAAATGTAATTTTAGCAGCTGATAAAACTAGAGCCAAAAGTCCAAAGAGAATGGGTCCATTTGTAGTTCCAAGAACTATGTCTAGCACTGCTTCTGCGACGCTAGCAGTTCCATTTAAAATCAAAGGAGTTAATTATACAATAAGTTCTGCATGCGCAACTAGCGGACACTGTATCGGTAATGCGATGGAATTAATTCAATTAGGAAAACAAAAAATTATTTTTGCTGGGGGAAGTGATGAAGTTCATTTTGCCATGACCGCTATGTTTGATGCAATGACTGCATTATCTTCAAAATATAATGACACGCCAGAAAAAGCTTCGAGACCTTATGACAAAACAAGGGATGGATTTGTGATAGCCGGTGGTGGTGGAGTTTTGGTTCTAGAGGAATATGAACATGCAAAAGCACGGGGTGCAAAAATATATGCAGAATTGACTGGTTATGGAGCTACCTCTGATGGTTACGATATGGTTGCACCATCTGGTGAAGGAGCTGTCAGGTGCATGAAAATGGCTTTAAGTACTGCAAAAAATAAAATTGATTACATAAACACGCATGGAACATCAACACCTGTTGGTGATATTACCGAATTAAAAGCAGTTGGAGAAACTTTTACAGATTATAAACCAAAAATAAGTTCAACAAAATCATTAGCAGGTCACTCCTTAGGAGCTACTTCAGTTCATGAGGCAATTTATAGTTTAATAATGATGAAAAATAGTTTTATAGCAGCATCCGCAAATATTACTGACATGGATGACGAGGCTAAAAAATATCCGATAGTTACCAAAGTTGAAAAAGGTGTAAATTTAAACTCCGTAATGTCTAATAGTTTTGGTTTTGGTGGAACTAACGCAACGCTAGTTTTTGAAAAGGTTTAATTTATGGATCTAATGAAAGGAAAAAAAGGACTAATCATGGGTGTTGCAAATGAAAGGTCTATTGCGTGGGGAATATCTCAAAAATTAGCTGAAGCGGGTGCAGAATTAGCATTCACTTACCTTGGGGATGCTCTTAAAAAAAGGGTTATACCTTTAGCAGAAAAATTAAATTCAAAAGTTACATTTAGTTGTGATGTTGAGAAAAAAGAAGAAGTAGTAAAATTATTCGAAGATATAAAAAAACAATGGGGTCAAATTGACTTTGTGGTTCATGCAGTTGCATTTTCAGATAAATCAGAACTGTCTGGTGAGTATCTCAATACAACTAGAGAAAATTTTTTAAGAAGTATGTTAATTTCATGTTTTTCATTCACAGAGGTTGCAAAAGAAGCGTCTAAGATAATGAAAGATGGAGGAAGTATGCTAACATTAACCTATGAGTCTACAAAGGCAATTCCAAATTATAATGTCATGGGTGTTTGTAAATCTGCATTAGAGGCTAGTGTAAAATATTTAGCAAGGGATTTGGGTTCTAAGAAAATTAGAGTAAATGCAATTAGCGCTGGTCCAATCAAAACGCTTGCTGCATCTGCAATTGGTGATGCTAAATTCTTATACAAGTGGAATGAGGATCATTCTTTTTTAAAAAGAAATGTTGATATTCACGATGTAGGAAATTCAGCCTTATATTTATTAAGTGATCTTGGTGGGGGTGTGACTGGTGAAATTCATTATGTTGATGCTGGTTATAACAAAGTAGGAATGCCTGATCCAAAAAATATGTCATAAATTATGGTAGAAATTCTTCTATCAATTTTTGTTTTATTAGTCGTTTTAATGTACTTATTCAGACCAACTTCCAAAAACGAGAAAGATCATTTCAATGACAAAAATAATTGGAGAGGTGGATTTTAGTATTTTTAAACAGCTGCCTGCTTAATTGATAGTTTTACTTTTCCTCTATCAAAACCAATAACTTTTACTTTTACTTCATCACCTTCTTTTACAACATCAGTAACTTTAGCTACTCTCTTATCTGCAAGTTCTGAAATATGCACAAGTCCATCTTGTTTTCCTAAGAAATTTACAAATGCCCCAAACTCCATAATTTTCATAACTTTACCATTATAAATTTTATTTAGTTCTGCTTTAGCTGTTAAATCTTTGATCATTTGCATAGCTTTGTTCCTAGAATCTTCATCTGGTGCTGCTACAGTGACTACTCCTTCATCATTCACATCTACTTTAGCTCCTGATTTTTCAACAATTTCTCTTATAGTAGCTCCACCCTTACCAATGACAGTTGCAATATCTTTTTTATCAACTGTAATTTTTTCCATTTTTGGCGTGTGTTTACCCACATTGTCTCTAGATTTAGCTAAAGCTTTATTCATTTCTCCTAAAATATGAATTCTTCCGTCTTTAGCTTGTTTTAAAGCTTGTTCCATTATCTCAAATGTAATTCCTGTAATTTTAATGTCCATTTGTAAAGAAGTAATTCCATCCTTAGTTCCAGCTACTTTAAAATCCATATCTCCAAGGTGATCCTCATCTCCAAGAATATCTGAGAGCACGCTAAAGTCATCTCCCTCTTTTATCAGCCCCATTGCAATACCTGCTACAGGCTCTTTTATTGGAACTCCAGCATCCATTAGAGCAAGAGATGAACCACATACCGTTGCCATTGAAGAAGATCCATTCGACTCAGTAATTTCAGAAACTATTCTAAAAGTATAAGGAAAGCTTTCTTTAGATGGTAGTGAAGATTTGATAGCTCTCCATGCTAATTTTCCATGGCCTATTTCTCTTCTTCCAGTACCTATTCTGCCAGTCTCGCCAACAGAAAATGGGGGAAAATTGTAGTGAAGCATAAATCTTTCTCTTTGAAGACCTTCTAAGCTTTCTATTCTTTGTTCATCGTCAGAAGTTCCTAAAGTTGTTGTAACAATTGCTTGTGTCTCACCTCTAGTAAACAGTGCAGATCCGTGAACTCTTGGCAATATTCCAACTTCACACATTATTGGCCTTACATCGGCAAGTCCCCTACCATCAATTCTATTCTTATTTTTTAGGATATCTGTTCTCACAATACCTTTTTCAATATCTTTTAGTTCATGCATAACATCCAACTCAGTAAAGTTTTCATCCTCTTCATAAAGTTTTTTTGCTTTCTCTGTAACCTCAGATATTAAATTTGATCTCTCTTGTTTATCTTTAATTGAGAAGGCTTTTTTTAAGTCTTTGCTAAATTCTCCATCTAATTTTTTCTTTACAGATGATAAATCTTTTTTCTCAACAACCCATTCAGGTTTTTTACATTCCTTCGCTAAATCCTCGATCATTTTTATAACTGGCACAAATCCTTCATGACCAAATTTTACAGCGTCCAACATTTGTTGCTCGGTTAAACCACTAGCCTCTGATTCTACCATCAATACAGCGTCTTTTGTTCCTGCTACGACTAAGTCTAGTTTTGAATGCTCTAAATCTTTTTTTGATGGATTTAAAACATACTTTCCATCAATAAAACCAACTCTTGACGCCCCAACTGGTCCTAAAAAAGGCATTCCAGAAATAGCTAATGCAGCTGAAGAGGCAATGATTGATAAAATATCTGCTTCGTTTTCTTTATCATATGAAATTACTGTGGGTAACACTTGTACTTCATTTTTAAATTCATCTGGAAACAAAGGTCTTATAGGTCTATCAATCAATCTAGAGATTAGAGTTTCGCTCTCTGTTGGTCTTGCCTCCCTTTTAAAGTATCCTCCAGGTATTTTACCTGCAGCGTAATATTTTTCTTGGTAGTTTACCGATAATGGAAAATAATCCACATCTGGGTTAACTTTTTTTGCACCTACGGCTGTTGCTAAAACTACAGTCTCACCACAAGTAGCTATAATTGCTCCATCTGCTTGACGAGCAACCTTTCCTGTCTCAAGGGTAATTTTCTTTCCCCCAAAATCTATTTCTTTTTTAAAAACTTTAAACATTTACTTCCTTAGGTTTAATTTGGTTAATATATTTTTATAAGCATCAGATTTTTTTCTCTTAAGATATTCTAATAACTTTTTCCTTCTATTTACTGCCTTTAATAATCCAACAGATGAGTGCTTGTCTTTTTTAAATTTCTTTATATGGGCTGACAAATTTTCTATTTTATCAGTTAGTAAAGCAATTTGTACCTCTGATGATCCAGTATCTTTTTCATGTAAAGCAACTTCTTTTAATTTTTTGTTCATCTTTTTCCTATTTGTTTGTTTGTTTAATTAAATTCTCAATTTTTTCAGCATAATCGAAAGACTCATCTTTAACAAATAGAAGTTTGGGTAAAAACTTCATACTAATTTTTTTTGATAAAGTTTTTCTTATTACAAAAGAAAATTCTTTAAGGCTTTCTACGGTTTGATCAGAATTTATTCCGCCAAGAGGAAGAACAAAAGTTTTTGCAGTTTTAAGATCTGGGCTCATTCTTACTTCTGTCACCGTTATCCCTTTAGTTTGCACATTGGGAAGTTTTGCCTCATCTTTTAAAAAAATCATGCTTAAAGCTTGCTTAATCATTTCGCCAACTCGTAGCTGTCTTTGAGTAACTGGTTTTCCTAATTTTCCCATTATACTGATCTTTCTGTAGTTTTTGAGTTATACGCCTCAATAATATCTTTCTTTTGAAAATCATTAAAATTTTTTAAGGTTATCCCACATTCTAGGCCCTCTGTAACTTGTTTTGTTTGATTTTTTTCCCTAAAAATTGATCCAATTTTTCCTGTAAAAACAACTGTTCCATCTCTAATAACTCTTGCTAAAGAGTCTTGACTTATTTCACCTGTAGTTACTTTTGAACCAGCAACTTTGCCAACTTTTGATACTTTGAATATCTCTAAAATTTCTGCTGAACCTGTTATGCTTTCCTCTACATCTGGAGATAGTAGACCAGACATCTTGCTTTTTACAAAGTCAATTAATTCATAAATAATATTAAAAGATGAAATTTTCACTACACTCTGTTCAGCAATTTTTTTTGCTTCTTTGCTTGGTTTTACATTAAAAGCTATCAAAATAGCATTCGAAGCTTTTGCTAAATTAACATCAGTTTCTGTAACCATTCCTACATCTGATAAAATTATCTTTGGTTTTACCTCATCATGTTTTATCAAATTAATAGCGTTTTTAATTGCTTCAGAAGAACCGTGGACATCTGCTTTTATGATTATATTTAATTCTTGGCTTGTCTGATCCTTAAATGCAGAGTCTTGAGTTAAAAGAGATACTTGACCTTTTTTTGATTGGGCCTCATTTATCCTAGCTTCACTTAAAACTCTAGCTTCTTTATCTGTATCTAGAACCAAAAAATCATCTCCGGATTTTGAAGCCCCACTTATACCTAATATTTCAACTGGAGTAGACGGTAAAGCTTCATTAACAGATTTTCCGTTATCATCAATTATCGCTCTTACCTTACCCCATTGAGGTCCACATACAAAATGGTCTCCTTTTTTTAGTTTTCCCGAAGTTACAATTATATTTGCTATTGGGCCTCTTCCAATGTCAATTTTTGACTCTAAAACAATACCAGTTGCTTTATTGTCATAATCTGTTTTCAAATTTAAAAGTTCAGCTTGCAGAG
>CACIHL010000004.1 GCA_902586395.1 uncultured Pelagibacteraceae bacterium
TTCCATTATTATTGAATGAGATTTCTAACGAGAAAATAAAAAGATATTTAGTTTTATTTGTTATAATATTAACTTTATCAAATCACTACATTGAGATTTTTCAAAGATCTCAAGCTAAACCTGAATTTAAAAAAACTTTGATACAAATAAGTAATGGGAATATAAAAAATATCGTTTTTGACATACAAGAACCATCTTTTATGGTTTCAAATTATATTAACAACATTAAAATTTTTAAAAAAGCAGGTTTTGTTTACCATAAATATGAAGATTATGATTTTGGTAATGAAGATTTCTGGTTACTTTGTTATTCCACAGATCCAAACTATAATTGTGATATAGGTGAAATTAAAAATTTTAAAGTAATTGATGCAAAAAAAAATTTATTTATTGAGACAAAATTATACTCTTTTAAATAATCTATTTTTTTAACTTATTTAAATAATGGAACACAATTGCAGCTGAATTAGATATATTTAAGCTATCAATTTTATCGCTTATTTTGATCTTAACAAAATAGTCAACATAATTCTCAGTTTTTTGATTCAAACCAAACCCTTCTGAACCAAATAAGAGAACATTATTTCCTTTCCAAGAAATATCTGAGAAGTCTTCTTTAGATTTGTTATCAAAACCATACACCCAAAAATTTTTTTCTCTCAAAAATTTTAATGTTGAATTAATATTTGAAACTTTAAAAATATTTAAATATTCAATAGCTCCACTACTAGCTTTATACATGGTTTTACTCGTTTCAGGATATGACCTCTCTTTTATAATCAAACCATCTATTTTAAAACTGGCAGCGCTTCTTATAACTGAGCCAATATTCCTTGGATCTGTAACATCTTGAAGACATGCCAGTGTTATGTTTTCTTTTGATTTTATGAATTCCTTCAAAGAGTTATTATTCAGTGGCTCTATTTCAGCAACATATCCTTGATGAAGGATTTGTTCATTTTTACAATATTTATCTAGCTCTTTTTTTGTTTTAAAGAATACTTTTATATCTTTAAGTAAATTTTTGTCTTGATTTTCCCTATTAATACTTTTTTTGCTATCCTCGGTTAAAAAGACCCTAATTACTTTTCTATTAGGATTTTTCAAAGCTTCAGTGACAGCATGTTTTCCAACAATAAAAAAATTTGAATTTGTCATTTTTTTTGCCTTTTTACCTATTTTTTTTAGTATTTTCTTATTATTTCACATATTGCAATTGTTTAATAAAAATATATAAAACCCCTGTTGTTTAAAGGTTTTTTGAACAAGGGGACGCTTTCCCCTATATTTTAGGAGGGGTACCAAAGCGGTCAAATGGGGCGGGCTGTAAACCCGTTGACTTCGGTCTTCGAAGGTTCGAATCCTTCCCCCTCCACCATTCAAAAAAACTTTGACAATTGGAGTGTTAACTTGGTTTTGCGGGTGTAGTTCAATGGTAGAACGCTAGCCTTCCAAGCTGGATGTAAGGGTTCGATTCCCTTTACCCGCTCCAAATTATTAAAATAAAAAGAAAAGTAAGGATAAAAGAATGTCGAAAGAAAAATTTAATAGAAGTAAACCACATTGTAACATAGGTACAATTGGACACGTAGACCATGGTAAAACAACTTTAACCGCGGCTATAACAAAAGTATTATCAGAAAAAGGTGGAGCACAGTTCACAGCTTACGATCAGATTGATAAAGCCCCTGAGGAAAAAGAGAGAGGTATTACAATTTCAACTGCTCACGTTGAATACGAGACTGAAAAAAGACACTACGCACACGTAGACTGTCCAGGTCACGCTGACTACGTAAAAAATATGATTACTGGTGCAGCACAAATGGATGGAGCAATTTTAGTTGTAAACGCTGCTGATGGTCCAATGCCACAAACTAAAGAGCATATTCTTTTAGCAAGACAGGTTGGTGTTCCAGCAATTGTAGTTTTCTTAAATAAAGTTGATCAAGTTGATGATAAAGAAATGATAGACTTAGTTGAAGAGGAGATTAAAGAATTATTAACATCATATAAATTTCCAGGAGACAAAACTCCAATTATAAAAGGCTCAGCACTTGCAGCTGTAGAAGGTAAAGATGATGCTATTGGAAAAAATGCAATTATGGAACTTATGAAAGCTGTTGATGATTTTATTCCTCAACCTGACAGACCAAAAGACAAACCTTTTTTAATGCCAGTTGAAGATGTATTCTCAATTTCTGGAAGAGGTACAGTTGTTACAGGAAGAGTAGAACAAGGTGTTGTGAAAACTGGTGAAGAAATTGAAATCGTAGGTATTAGAGACACAAAAAAATCAGTTTGTACTGGTGTCGAGATGTTTAGAAAAATTCTTGATACTGGAGAAGCTGGAGACAATATCGGAGCTTTATTAAGAGGTGTTGAAAGAACTGATGTGGAGAGAGGTCAAGTATTATGCAAACCAGGATCTGTTACTCCTCATACAAAATTTGAAGCTCAGGCTTATGTTTTAAAAAAAGAAGAGGGTGGAAGACATACTCCTTTCTTTACAAAATATAGACCTCAGTTTTACTTTAGAACTACCGATGTAACTGGTGAAGTAGAATTACCTTCAGGTACTGAAATGGTAATGCCAGGTGACGATGCAAAGTTTACAGTTAAATTAATTACACCAATTGCTATGAGCGAAAAACTCAACTTTGCGATTAGAGAAGGTGGTAGAACTGTAGGTGCAGGAGTAGTTACGAAAATTATAGAGTAAACTCCTTTAGGAGTGTAGCTCAATTGGTAGAGCGCCGGTCTCCAAAACCGGAGGTACGGGACGTTCATCCAACTCATTACGGAAGAATTTGTCCAATAGAAACCCCTGAAGGACCAAACATAGGTTTAATAAATAGTTTATCAACTTATTCAAAAATTAATAAATATGGTTTTATTGAGTCCCCTTACAGAAAAGTAGTTAATGGAGTTGTTCAAGAAAAAATAGAATATTTGTCAGCAATGGAAGAAACAAAATTCACTATTGCGCAAGCTAATTCAAAAGTTGATAAGAATGGGAAATTTACAGAAGATTTAGTTTCAAGTAGGCAAAATTTAAACTTTATTTTATCTAAACCTGAAAATATTGATTATATTGACGTTTCACCAAAACAATTAGTATCTGTTGCCGCATCTTTAATACCATTTCTTGAAAACGATGATGCCAATAGAGCACTTATGGGTTCAAATATGATGAGACAGGCAGTACCACTTTTAAAACCAGAGTCACCTTTAGTGGGGACAGGTATAGAAAGTGATGTGGCTTTAGACTCAGGTGTGACAATCGTTGCTAAAAGAGACGGAATTGTTGATAAAATTGATGGAAAAAGAATTGTAATTAAAGCGACCAGTGAAACTGATTTTTCAAAATCAGGAGTTGATATTTACAATTTACAAAAATTTAAAAGATCAAATCAAAATACTTGTATAAATCAAAAACCCTTAGTTAGGGTTGGCGATAAAGTAAAACGTGGAGATATTATTGCCGATGGACCTTCAACAAAAATTGGTGAGTTAGCTCTTGGAAAAAATGTAACGGTCGCTTTTATGCCATGGCAAGGATACAATTTTGAGGACTCAATTTTAATTTCAGAAAGATGTGTAACGGACGATGTATTTACTTCAGTTCACATTGAAGAGTACGAAGTTATGGCTAGAGATACAAAACTTGGTGAGGAAGATATTACAAGAGATATACCTAATGTAAACGAAGAAGCTTTAAAAAATTTAGATGAGTCTGGAATTGTTTACATCGGTGCAGAGGTAAAACCAGGTGATATACTCGTAGGTAAAGTTACCCCAAAAGGTGACACAGCGTCTGGACCTGAAGAAAAATTATTGAGGTCAATTTTCGGTGAAAAAGCTATTGATGTAACCGATACTTCTTTAAAGATGCCAAGTGGTAGTGGCGGTATAATAGTTGACGTGAGAGTTTTTAACAGACACGGAATAGAAAAAGACGAGAGATCTATTACTATTGAAAGGGCTGAAATTGATTTAGTTCAACAAGATAAGTTAGTTGAGGAAGAAATTCTTGAGAGAAGTATAAAGCAAAGAGCAGCCCAAATTTTATCGGGTACACAACTTTCCAAAAAGATTAAGAATTTAAATCAGGGCGATACATTAAATCAGACTAATATAAACGAAGTTCCAATATCAGAAATTTTTAAAATGAATGTTAAAGACACAAGCAAGAATGAAATATTAGAAAAACTGAAAGAACAATATCAAAATGCTACCCAAGATATTAAAGAAAGGTTTGAAGATAAAGTTATAAAAATAAGACAAGGTGATGATTTATTACCAAGTGTAATGAAAATGGTAAAAGTTTTCGTGGCAATAAAGAGAAGATTGAGACCTGGAGACAAAATGTCAGGAAGACATGGCAATAAAGGAGTCGTGAGTAAAATTGTTCCTGTTGAAGATATGCCTTACAGAGAGAATGGTAAGCCAGTTGATATTGTTTTAAATCCTCTAGGTGTTCCAAGTAGGATGAATGTAGGTCAAATTTTAGAAACACATTTAGGGTGGGCTTGTACTGAGTTAGGAGATAAATTGAAAAATCTAATCAATGAAAACCAAAAAAAGTTAGAAATGTCTCAAAAAATAAAAGATTTTTTAAAATCGGTTTATGGAAAAGAGATATTAGAAAATTCAATTGAAAAGTTAACCAAAAATGAGTTTTCAGACTTATGCGAAAATTTGATGAGCGGGGTTCCAATTTCTACACCAGTTTTTGATGGCGCTAAAGAAAAAGATGTAACCGAGATGCTAGATTTAGCTAGATTACCTAAGAGTGGTCAAACTACTTTATGGGACGGAAGAACAGGGGAAAAATTTGATAGAGATGTAACAGTTGGTACAATATATATGTTGAAGTTACATCACCTTGTAGAAGACAAAATTCATGCTAGATCCACGGGGCCATACAGTCTAGTAACTCAGCAACCGCTTGGAGGAAAAGCTCAATTAGGTGGTCAAAGATTTGGTGAAATGGAAGTATGGGCTTTAGAGGCATACGGAGCTTCTTATACTCTCCAAGAAATACTTACAGTAAAATCTGATGACGTTGCTGGTAGGGTAAAAGTATATGAAACGATTGTTAAAGGCGAGGAAAACTTTGAGTCAGGAATACCTGAGTCATTTAACGTATTAGTTAAAGAGATTAAATCTTTAGCATTAAATGTTGAACTTAATTAATTATGAAAAAAGAACTTAAAGATTTATTTAAAAACACCGAAATATCAGACTCTCAGAACTTTAATAGTATTAAAATTTCATTAGCAAGCCCTGAAAAGATAAAGTCATGGACATATGGTGAAATTAAAAAACCTGAAACAATTAATTATAGAACATTTAGACCAGAAAAAGATGGTCTATTTTGTGCAAGAATTTTTGGACCAATTAAGGATTACGAATGTTTATGCGGGAAATATAAGAGAATGAAGTTCAGAGGTATTATATGTGAAAAATGTGGAGTTGAAGTAACAAAATCAAATGTCAGACGTGAAAGAATGGGCCATATTAACCTTGCAACACCAGTGGCGCATATTTGGTTCCTAAAATCTTTACCAAGTAGAATATCTTTGGCAATCGACATGAAATTAAAAGAAGTTGAAAGAGTTCTTTATTTTGAAAACTTTATAGTTATTGAACCTGGTCTTACTGGTTTAAAAAAGAACCAATTATTGTCGGAAGATGAATTAATAAAATATCAAAACGAGTATGGCGATGAGTCTTTTACTGCAGGTATTGGAGCAGAAGCTATATTAGAAATATTAAAGAATATAAATTTAGAGCAAGAAAGAGAAATTCTTGTAAAAAACATCAATGAAACAAAGTCTAAAGTTTCAGAAGAAAGGTCAATAAAAAGATTAAAGTTAATTGATTCATTTATTAAAACTGGGAACAAACCTGAATGGATGATTTTAACAGTAATACCTGTGATACCGCCAGAACTAAGACCTTTGGTGCCATTAGATGGTGGTAGATTTGCTACTTCAGATTTAAACGATTTATACAGAAGAGTTATTAATAGAAATAATCGTCTTAAAAGATTAATGGACTTAAAAGCTCCAGATATAATTGTAAGAAATGAAAAAAGAATGTTGCAGGAGTCCGTTGATGCGCTCTTTGACAACGGAAGAAGAGGAAGAGTTATCACTGGAACAGGAAAACGTCCACTTAAATCTCTAGCAGAAATGCTCAAAGGTAAACAAGGAAGATTTAGACAGAACCTTTTAGGAAAAAGAGTAGATTATTCTGGAAGGTCAGTAATAGTAGTCGGTCCAGATCTTAAACTTCATGAATGTGGTTTGCCAAAAAAAATGGCCCTAGAACTATTCAAACCTTTTTTATATGCGAGACTAAATAAACTTGGTTTAGCTTCTACAATTAAACAAGCTAAGAAACTAGTTGAAAAAGAGACTAATGCTGTTTGGGATGCTTTAGAAGTTATTGTAAGAGAGCATCCAGTTATCCTGAATAGAGCGCCAACACTCCATAGGCTAGGTGTTCAAGCTTTTGAACCTAAATTGATAGAAGGAGATGCAATTGAATTACATCCTCTAACTTGTGCTGCGTTTAATGCTGATTTTGATGGAGATCAAATGGCAGTACACATCCCATTAAGTTTAGAAGCTCAATTAGAAGCTAGAGTTTTAATGATGTCTACAAATAATATTTTAAGTCCATCAAACGGAAAGCCAATTATAGTGCCAAGTCAGGATATGATACTTGGAATTTACTATTTGTCTCTCCCACCATATCAAGAGAAGAAAATTGAGGGTTATTTTGTAAATAATTCTGAAATAGAGCAAGGTTTAGAGTCTGGAAAAATAAAAATACACTCTAGGATAATATCTAGATTTGAGACAATTGATGAAAAAGGCAATCAAGTATTTGAAAAACATACTAGTACAGCTGGTAGATTTTTATTAGCAAATCTTTTACCAAAAAACAAAGATATCAAATTTTCTTTAATTGACAGAGTTTTACCTAAAAAAGTAGTTTCGGAAATAATTGATTTTGTTTTTAGATATACAGGTCAAAAAAGCACTGTAATTTTTTGTGATAAGTTAAAAGATCTAGGATTTAAGCATGCATTTAAAGCAGGTATTTCTTTTGGTAAAGATGACTTAATTATACCCGATAATAAAGAACAATTAATTGATGAAACTAAACAATTAATTAAAGATTATGAAAATCAGTATTCTGAGGGATTAATTACTAGAGGTGAAAAATACAACAAAGTGGTTGATGCTTGGTCTAAATGTACTGACAAAGTTGCATCTGAAATGATGAAGGGGATATCAGCAACTACCAAATCTGAAAAAGGATTAGATATTAACTCTGTCTTCATGATGGCAGACTCTGGTGCAAGAGGTTCGGCTGCCCAGATGAAACAGCTAGCTGGTATGAGAGGTCTAATTGCAAAACCATCAGGTGAAATTATTGAGTCACCAATTACATCTAATTTCAAAGAGGGTCTTACAGCCCTTGAGTACTTTAATTCTACTCATGGTGCTAGAAAAGGATTAGCCGATACTGCATTAAAAACTGCTAATTCAGGTTATCTAACAAGACGATTATGTGATGTTGCGCAAGATTTAACTGTAACAAAGAAAGATTGTGATTGTAAAAAACCTGGAAGTATAAATTTGTCAGAAATTATTGAAGGTGGAAACATAATAGTAAGTTTATCAGAAAGAGCTTTGGGACGTGTTACAGCAGCAGATGTAAAAAACCCAATAACAGGCGATGTTATTATTAAAAAGGGTGAAATGATTAACGAGTCCGGTTGTGAAAAAATAGATGCTGCAGGTGTAAAATCTATTAAAGTATACTCAGTTATTACTTGTGGATCAAAAGTTGGAGTTTGTGCAATGAGTTATGGTAGAGATCTTTCAAGAGGTAAAATGGTTAATGTTGGAGAAGCAATTGGTATGATCTCCGCACAGTCAATAGGTGAACCAGGAACTCAATTAACAATGAGAACGTTTCACGTCGGAGGAACAGCATCAATTAAACAAGATTCTCAAATTATAAGTAAAAGTGATGGAATTTTAAAAATAATAAATACCAATCTTCTCGAAGACTCTAAGAAAAATTTAATTGTTATGGGCAGAAATACACAAATTAGTTTAGAAGATGAGAAAGGTGTACAAATTGCAATTTACAAAGTTCCTTACGGTTCAAAACTATTTTTCAAAAATGAAGACAAGGTTAAGAAAAATTCAAAAATTTGTGAGTGGGATCCTTATACAACACCAGTAATTGCAGAAAAAAGTGGAATAGTAAATCTTGTAGATTTAATTGACGGAGTCTCATTATCGGAAACACTTGATGAAACCACTGGTATTTCATCAAAGTCAGTTATTGATTGGAGATCTCAATCAAAAAACACAGACTTAAAACCTAGAATTACATTAAGAGATGAAAAAGGTAATGTTATTAAAAAAGCTGATGACAATGAAGCAAGATACTATCTAGTGCCAGACTCAATTCTTTCAGTTCAAGATGGACAAAAAATATTTGCTGGCGATGTTATAGCGCGTTTACCTAAAGAAACATCTAAGACAAAAGATATTACTGGAGGTCTACCTAGAGTAGCTGAATTATTTGAGGCACGTAAAGCAAAAGACAGTGCCATTATCGCAGAAAATAACGGTAAAGTAATTTTTGGTAAAGAAGTTCGAGGCAAACAAAGAGTCTCAATTGTTTCATCAAATGGTGAAAGCTCTAATTATTTAATACCTAAAGGAAAACATATTAACTTCAACCAAGGTGAAGAAATTAAAAAAGGAGAATACTTATTAGATGGACAACCTTTACCACATGATATCTTGAGAATATTAGGTATTGAGGAATTAACAGAGTATTTTGTAAACCAAGTTCAAGAGGTTTATAGATTACAGGGTGTTATAATAAATGATAAACACATAGAAACAATATTAAGACAAATGTTGAAAAAAATTGAAATTAAAACATCTGGTGACTCTGATTTATTACCAGGTGAAATTATTGATAGATTCAAATTTGATAGTATGAATGAACAACTTAAAAAAGATGGAAAAAAACCTGCTACTGGCGAAAGAGTTCTAATGGGTATAACTAAAGCATCGTTACAAACTGACTCGTTTATTTCTGCGGCTTCGTTTCAGGAGACAACACGAGTTCTTACTGACGCAGCTATCAGAGGTAAGGTAGATACATTGGTTGGATTAAAAGAGAATGTGATTGTTGGTAGGTTAGTACCTGCGGGAACAGGCTCAATTAAGAACAAATGGAACAAAAAAGCTCTTGATGACGATCAAAAATTCATTGCTGAGCAAGAAAAGATTGAACAGACTGAAACCCCTGTAAATCAATAATAATTTAGCGTTAAATTCCTCGTTTTAGTTTGACAAATTACAAATCTATAGTATTTTCACCAAGAATTTTGGTTGGAATGTAGTGCCCTTGTAGCACTAAACGCTACCATACACAGGTCACTAGAGTATTTCTTCCAAAATACAATTATTATGCCAACAATAAACCAATTGTTAAGAAAAAAAAGAATTAAACCTAAAGCAAGGGACAGAGTCCCTGCTTTAGAGAAATCTCCACAGAAGAGAGGTGTCTGTGTAAAAGTTTATACAACAACACCTAAAAAACCTAACTCAGCTTTAAGAAAAGTTGCAAGGGTAAGACTTTCAAATGGTCACGAAGTAACTTCTTATATTCCTGGCGAAGGTCACAATCTTCAAGAACACTCAGTTGTTTTAATTCGAGGCGGTAGAGTAAAAGATCTACCAGGTGTTCGATATCATATCTTAAGAGGTAATCTAGACACCCAAGGTGTAACGGGAAGAAAACAACAAAGATCTAAATACGGGGCAAAAAAAGGTAAGTAAAATGTCTAGAAAAAAAAGTGCTCCTAAAAAACTAAATGTTGTTGATCCTAAATATAAGTCAGTAATTATTCCAAAACTAATAAATTCACTAATGTATGACGGAAAAAAAACTATTGCCGAAAAAATCGTTTACGATGCGATAGACAAAATTAAATCTAAATCAAAAGATGAGCCAATCACAGTTTTTAACCAAGCAATAACCAATATAAAACCAACTGTAGAAGTAAGATCCAGAAGAGTTGGCGGGGCTACTTACCAAGTTCCTGTAGAAGTAAAAGCAAAAAGATCACAAGCACTTGCAATAAGATGGTTAATAGATGCCTCAAGAAAAAGAAAAGATAAAAAAATGTCTGATAAAATTTTTAATGAAATTTTTGATGCTTATCAAAACAGAGGTTCAGCAATTAAAAAGAAAGAGGATACACATAAAATGGCAGAGTCAAATAAAGCCTTTGCTCATTTTAGATGGTAATAAAATATGCCTAGAACTCATAAACTTAATATGTACAGAAACATCGGTATCATGGCACACATTGATGCTGGCAAGACAACTACAACTGAAAGAATTCTTTATTATACTGGAAAGAGTCATAAGATTGGTGAGGTCCACGACGGTGCAGCTACTATGGACTGGATGGAACAAGAGCAAGAAAGAGGTATAACAATTACATCAGCTGCTACAACATGTTTTTGGAGAGATCATAGAATTAATATTATCGATACGCCAGGACACGTTGATTTTACAATTGAAGTAGAAAGATCATTAAAAGTATTAGACGGAGCTGTAGCGGTGTTCGATGGCGTTGCTGGAGTAGAGCCACAGTCTGAAACAGTATGGAGACAAGCTGACAAATATAAAGTTCCAAGAATTTGTTTTGTAAATAAATTAGACAGAACCGGTGCTGATTTCTTTAGATGTGTAGATATGATTAAAGACAGACTAGGCGCCAAACCTATGGTCATGCAAATTCCTATTGGTATTGAGTCCTCATTACAAGGTGTTGTAGATCTAGTAAAAATGAAAGCTATTGTATGGAAAAATGAAGATTTAGGTGCTGCTTGGGAAGAAAAAGAAATTCCAGAGGATTTAAATGAAATTTGTGAAAAATATAGACAAGAACTTGTTGAGTCAGCCGTTGAGCAAGATGAGAAACTAATGGAAAGTTATTTAAATGGTGATCAAATTAAAAATGAAGATTTAATTAGATGTGTAAGAAAAGGTTGTTTAAATTTTGATTTTGTTCCGGTGCTGACTGGATCTGCATTTAAGAATAAAGGTGTTCAACCATTATTGGATGCTGTAGTTGACTATTTACCAAGCCCAGAAGACATCGGTTCTATCAAAGGAACAAAACCTGGTTCAGAAGATGTTGTTGAAATGAAATTTGAAGATAGCGCTCCTTTTTCAGCTCTTGCTTTCAAAGTTGCAAACGATCCATTTGTTGGATCTTTAACGTTTATTAGAATTTACTCAGGAACAGTTAAATCAGGTACTGGAATTTATAATACATCAAAAGACAAAGAAGAAAGAGTTGGACGAATGCTTTTAATGCACGCAAACTCGAGAGAAGACATAAAAGAAGCAAATGCTGGTGATATTGTTGCTCTTGCTGGTTTAAAATACACAATTACTGGACACACTTTAGCTGATGAGGAAAGTCCAGTTTTATTGGAGCCTATGGAATTTCCAGATCCAGTTATTGAAATTGCTGTTGAACCTAAAACTAAAGGCGATCAAGAAAAAATGGGGGAGGCTTTAGGTAGATTAGCCAAGGAAGATCCATCTTTTAGAGTTACTTCTGATGAAGAGTCTGGACAAACAATTATTAAAGGAATGGGAGAGCTCCATTTAGATATAATTGTCGACAGAATGAAGAGAGAGTTTAAAGTAGAGGCAAATGTTGGTGCTCCTCAAGTTGCATACAGAGAAACAATTCTTAAACAATCGGAATTTGATTACACACATAAAAAACAGAGCGGTGGTGCTGGTCAATTTGCAAGGGTTAAACTTTCAATTGAACCTTTAGAACCTGGTAAAGGAAGAGAAGTGGAAAGCAAAATCAAAGGTGGTGCTATTCCAAAAGAGTTTATACCAGGTGTTGAAAAAGGTATCGAGACCATTTCAGACAGTGGAATATTAGCTGGCTTTCCAATTATTGATTATAAAGTTACAATTTTAGATGGACTACACCACGATGTCGATTCAAGTGTTCTAGCTTTTGAATTAGCTTCAAGACAATGTTTTAAAGAAGCTTGTAACAGAGCAACTTTAAAATTACTTGAACCAATTATGAGAGTCGAAGTTGTAACACCAGAGGATTATATGGGTGATGTGATAGGTGACCTAAATAGTAGACGAGGACAGATAAACACCCAAGAACAGAGAGGTAACGCTACAGTAATAACGGCAATGGTTCCATTAGCAAATATGTTTGGATATATAAATGCACTAAGATCTATGTCTCAAGGAAGAGCACAATACTCAATGTTCTTCGATCACTACGATAAAGTTCCACAAAATGTTCAAGATGAAGTTACAAAAAAGACAGGTTCAAATGGATAAGCAAAATATTAGAATAAAATTAAGAGCCTACGATAATAAAGTATTAGATCAATCTACTGAAGAAATAGTTAATACAGTTAAAAGAACTGGTGCAAACATCAAAGGACCAATACCTTTACCAACCAAAATAGAAAGATACACTGTTTTAAGATCACCTCATATTGATAAAAAAAGTAGAGAACAATTCGAAACAAGAACTCACAAAAGATTAATAGATATTATAGAGCCAACACCACAAACCGTTGAAGCTTTGATGAAACTAGATTTAGCATCAGGTGTAGACGTGGAGATTAAAATATGATTCAGGAAATTGGACTTATTGGAAAAAAAATTGGTATGACAAGGGAATTTTATAAATCTGGTCAGTCAGTGCCTGTCACAGCTGTCAAAATTGACAAAGGAAGGATAATTCAACTAATTTCAAAAGATCAAAGAGGTTATAATGCTATTCAAGTTGGATTTGGAAAAATTAAAAATTCAAAACTTTCAAAACAAATGAAGGGTTTCTTCTCTAAAAGAAATACCGAACCTAAAAAAATTTTAAAAGAGTTTAGGGTATCTAAATTAGATAATTATAAAGAAGGAAATGAACTTGGAATAGAAATCTTTAAAGACGCAAAATTTGTTGATGTACGTTCAAAAACAATTGGTAAAGGATTTGCTGGAGCAATGAAAAGACATAATTTTGGAGGTCTAAGAGCATCACATGGTGTTTCAATTTCTCATAGAGCACATGGTTCAACTGGTCAAAACCAGGATCCAGGTAAAGTTTTTAAAGGGAAGAAAATGGCAGGGCACATGGGAAGTAAAATGAGAACTAAACAAAATATTGAAATTATCAAAACTGATTTAGAAAATGATATTATGTATTTAAAAGGATCAATTCCTGGTTCAAGAAATACCGAAGTTCTAGTTAAACAATCAGTTAAGAATATAAGAAAACTCACCATGTCAGAAAAAATTGAGAAAATGGAAAAATTGAAAAAAATTCCAGAAAAGAAGAAAAAATAAATGAAAATTGAAAAAATAAATCTTGAAGGAAAAAAAAGCTCAGTTGAAGTTAAAGACTCAATCTTTTCTTCAAAAATCAATGAGAAATTAATCAGCTCTGTTATTTATAAGACTAACGCTAATTACAAAGGAAGAAGCTCTAAAACAAAACAAAAAAATGAAATTATTGGATCTACCTCAAAAATCTACGCACAAAAAGGAACAGGTAATGCGAGACACGCAAGTAGAAAAGCTCCAATTTTCGTAGGTGGTGGTATAGCTCATGGTCCAAAAGGAAGAAATAGTTATAAAACTAGAAAATTAAACAAAAATGAAAAAAGACAGAGCATTAGCTCTATTTTATCAAAAAAATTAAAACTTAAAGAGGTAATTGTTTTTGATGATTTTTCTAAAGAAATAAAAAAAACAAAAGAAATGGACAAAATTTTGAAAAAGTTTGATGCTAAGAACTCAATTTTGATTTTAGATAAAAATTCCAAAGATAAAATATTTAGAGCTACAAAAAATATTCCTAACGTAAAATGTACAGATATAGGTCATTTTAGTGCATACGATATTTTGAAATTCAAAAAAATTATTTTTACAGAAACATCGGTTAAAGAATTAGAGAAAAGGTACAACTAATGAATAAAGTAAGCTTATACGACACAATAATTTCACCAGTGATTACTGAGAAGTCTTCGAATATGTCTACTCAAAATAAAGTTGTTTTTAAAGTCAGAGATGATGCTAACAAAAAAACTTTAAAGAAAAATATAGAAAAAATATTTAAAGTGAATGTTGTGAAGGTTAATATTATTAATAAAAAATCTATTTTGAAATTTACCAGAGGCAGAAACAGCAAAGTCAAAGGTTTTAAAAAAGCAATTGTAACATTAAAAAAAGGTCAAAGTATCGATCTAACAACAGGAATATAAAATGGCATTAAAAACATTCAAACCATATACTAAATCTGTAAGAGGAACTATTCTTGTCGATAGAAAAAATCTTTGGAAAGGCAAACCATTTAAACCTCTTACATCAGTAAAAAATTCATCAAGTGGTAGAAATAATCTTGGAAGAATAACAGCTAGAAATGTTGGTGGTGGACATAAGCAAAAATATAGGAATATTGATTTTTATAGAAAAAAATTTGGTGAAAAAGCTGAGGTTGAAAGAATTGAATACGATCCAAATAGATCGTGTCATATAATGCTAGTTAAATTTTCTGATGGTGAAAGGTACTATTATTTAGCACCTCAAGGTATTAATGTTGGTGACAAGGTATCAAACGGGCCTAATTCAGAGATTAAAACAGGTAATTGTTTGCCCCTATCCGAAATTCCCGCGGGTATTGATATACATAACGTAGAAATAAATCCTGGTGGTGGTGGAAAAATTGCGAGATCGGCAGGAACGTCTGTTTCTATTTCAGGAAATGATGGAAGCTATTCAATTATTAAGATGACATCAGGAGAGGTAAGAAAAATTGACTCTAGAGCAATGGCAACTATTGGAGTTCTTTCAAACCCTGATCAAAAAAATATTAAAATTGGTAAAGCTGGTAGATCAAGATGGCTCGGTAGAAGACCTCACACAAGAGGTGTTGTGATGAACCCAGTTGATCACCCTCATGGTGGTGGTGAAGGTAAATCTGCAGGTGGTAGACACCCAGTTTCAAGAACTGGTCAGTCTGCAAAAGGTTTAAAAACAAGAGATAACAAAAGAACAGATAAGTTTATAATTCGAAGAAGAAAGAAAAAGAAAGGTTAAAATGACTAGATCAGTTTGGAAAGGTCCATTTGTTGAAGAAAGCTTGATTAAAAAAGCAGAAAAACAGAGAAATGAGTCTGGGAAGAAACCTATAAAAACGTGGTCAAGGAAGTCAACGATAATTCCAGATTTTGTTGGTCTAAGTTTTTTAATTTATAATGGTAAAAAATTTATCCCGCTTACAGTATCAGAAGATATGGTTGGTCATAAATTTGGAGAATTTGCACCAACAAGACAATTTTTTGGACATACACCTGCTGATAAGAAAGCAAAAGCAGAAGAAACTAAAACTGAGGAAAAGAAATAATAATGGTTAAAAAAGATAAAAATGAAACTAATTTAGTGAGGTCGGTAAATAAGAACGTTAGATCAAGCACTAGAAAGCTTAATCCAATTTTAAAAGGGATTGTTGGAAAAAAAGTTGATTTAGCAATTAGAGATCTTGATTTTTCAAATAAAAGAATATGTAAAGATATCAAAAAAACACTATCTTCAGCAATTGCTAATGCTGAGAACAATTTTCAATATGATATTGATAAACTTTTTGTTAAAGAAGCCTACTGTGGCAAACAAATTACTATGAAAAGGTTTAGACCTAGAGCAAAAGGAAGAGCGGCTCCAATTTTAAAACCATATTCAAACTTAACAATTATATTGTCAGAAAAAATACAAACAAAAGAGGCTAAAGATGGGACAAAAGGTTAATCCGGTAGGTTACAGATTAGGTGTAAACAGAGGATGGGATTCTGTCTGGTATGCTAAAAAGAAGGACTTTGGAAAATTTTTAATCGAGGATTTTAAAATTAGAGAATACATCAAAAAAAATGTTATTAACTCTGGAGTTTCAAAAGTGATGATAGAAAGAACTTCAAAAAAATGTTTTGTAACAATCTACACTTCAAGACCTGGCTTTGTAATTGGTAAAAAAGGAAGTGATATTGAAAAGATTAAAGAAAAATTATCTAGACTTACTACTAACGAAGTCAATCTTAACATTAAGGAAGTAAAAAAACCGGAGACAAATAGTTATTTAGTCGCTGAAAATATATCTCAACAGTTGGTTAAAAGAATTTCGTATAGGAGAGCTATGAAAAGAGCCATGCAGTCTGCATTAAGATTAGGGGCAAAGGGTATAAAAGTATCTGTAAGTGGGAGACTTGGTGGAAATGAAATAGCAAGAACAGAATGGCTCAGAGACGGAAGTATACCTTCTCACACTCTTAGAGCAGATATAGATTATGCAGAAGCAGAGGCTTTAACTACTTATGGAATCATTGGTATTAAAGTTTGGATATACAAAGGTGAAATTTTCACTAAAGAATTTAGTCAAGAAACAAACAAGAGATAAATATGCTACAACCAACTAGAACAAAATTTAGAAAAGCCCACAAAGGTCGTATCCATGGAAATGCATCTAGATGCAATAAAATGAATTATGGTTCCTTTGGACTTAAAGCATTGCAGCCAGATAGAGTAATTTCAAAACAAATAGAGGCAGCTAGAGTCGCTTTAACTAGACACATGAAAAGACAAGGTAGAGTTTGGACAAGAGTTTTTCCAAATATACCCGTTTCAAAAAAACCAACCGAAGTTAGAATGGGAAAAGGTAAAGGTTCACCAGAATTTTGGGCATGTAGAGTAAAACCAGGTAGAATTTTATTTGAGGTAGATGGAGTATCCGAACAAATAGCAAAAGAAGCACTATATAAAGCTTCTGCTAAGCTTCCAATTAAAACCAAGTTTATAAGAAGGATCTCATAATGAAGAAAAATGAAATAAAGAAATTTACTAAGGATCAAGCATTGAAAAATTTAGATAAACTTAAAAAAGATTTGTTTAATTTGAGATTCCAAAAAACAAACGGGCAACTTACAAATCCGTCAAAGATATCTCAAACTAAAAAAGACATTTCAAGAATGAAAACACTAATTGGAAGGAAAAAAAGTGCCTAAAAAAATATTAAATGGAATTGTAGTGAGCGATAAACCAAATAAGACAATAACAGTTATGGTTGAAAGAAAATATCAACATCCAACTCTAAAAAAAGTAGTAAAAGTAAGAAAAAAATTTAGTGCACATGACGAAAATAATAAATTTAAAAATGGAGATAAAGTTAAAATAATTGAATGTAGACCATATTCGAAGACAAAAAAATTTGAAGTTTTGGGGGACAATAAATGATACAGGTACAAACTGAACTATTTGTTGCAGATAATACAGGTGCAAAAAAAATTGAGTGTATAAAAGTACTTGGTGGCTCAAAAAGAAGATACGCAAGCATTGGTGACACAATTGTTGTTGCAGTAAAAGAAGCTATCCCTAAAGGCAAAGTTAAAAAAGGTTCAGTTCACAAGGCTGTGGTTGTTAGAGTAAAAAAAGGAATTCACAGAGACGATGGATCAAAAGTTAGGTTCGACAATAATGCAGCTGTCTTGACAGATGACAAAGGTGAACCTATTGGAACTAGAATTTTTGGACCAGTCACAAGAGAATTAAGAAGTAGGGGACAAATGAAAATAATATCATTAGCTCCGGAGGTAATATAAATAATGATGAAAAAAGGCTCAAATGTCAAAGTGCTTGTTGGAAAAGACAAAAATAAAACAGGTGAAATTATAGAATTAGATAGAAAGAGAGATAGAGCAAAAATTAAAGGGATAAACATGATAAAAAAACATCTTAAAACTACAAAAGAAAGAAAAGGTGGAATAGTTGATAAAGAAAATTTTGTTCATTTATCGAATCTAAAATTGGAGCAAAAACAAGATAAAAAAAAGGTAGTTAAAAAATGATACCAAGATTAAAAACACTATACCACAAGGAAGTTAAAACCATGCTTAAAGAAAAATATGGTTTTAAAAACCTTAACATGGCACCTAAATTTGAAAAAGTGGTTTTAAATATGGGTCTAGGAATAGATGGTAACGATTCAAAAATATTTAAATCTTGCGAAGAGGATTTAGCTAAGATTGCAGGACAAAAACCAGTATCAACAAAATTCAAAAAATCCATTTCAAATTTTAAGACACGTAAAGATACGAAAGCTGGACTTAAGGTTACTTTACGAAAAAATAAAATGTATGAATTTATAGATAGACTTGTAAACATTGCGCTTCCAAGAATAAAAGATTTTAGAGGACTTTCCTCAAAAGGTTTCGACAAGTTTGGTAATTTCACCTTTGGTGTAAAGGAGCATATAATATTTCCTGAAGTAAATTTTGACAAGGTAGATAAAATAAGAGGTTTAGATATTACAATAGTAATAAAATCAAACTCTAAAGAGCATAGCTTAGAATTATTAAAGAAATTTAATTTTCCATTTAAAGAAGAAAGGAGCAACTAATGGCAAAACTCAGTTCAATAAATAAAAATAATAGACGAAGAAAATTGTCAGACAGATTTTATGCAAAAAGAAAAAAACTAAAACTAATTATAATGAATAAAAAATTACCTTTAGAGGAAAGGTTTAAGGCTCAACAAAAATTATCAAAGTTACCAAGAAATTCGGCAAAGACTAGAGTAAGAAATAGATGTGAAATTACAGGTAGACCACATGGTGTTTACAGAAAATTAAGAATATCAAGAATAGCTCTTAGACAACTAGGTCTGCAGGGTAAAATTCCTGGTATGATAAAATCAAGTTGGTAGAAAGGATTATTATATGAGTTTAACAGATCCAATAGGAGATATGCTAGCGAGAATAAAAAACTCGCAATTAAGAAATCATAAAAAAGTAGAAATGCCTTCATCAAATTTTAAGATGAAGATTGCAGATGTTTTAAAAAATGAGGGTTATATTAATGGGTTTAATGTTGATAAAAATGATAATAAACAAGTTTTAATTATTGATCTAAAATATAATTCTGGTTCTCCAGTAATAAGTGTAATAGAGAGAATATCAAAACCGGGAAGAAGAGTTTTTTCAAGCGCAGAAAGCTTACCAAAAATTAATAATGGTTTAGGAATTGCGATTATCTCAACACCAAAAGGTGTAATGACAGATATTGATGCAAGAAAACAAAAAGTTGGTGGCGAAATAATTTGTAAGGTATTTTAATGTCAAAAATAGGTAAAATAAGTATTGATATTCCTGAGAAAGTTAAGGTTGCTTTAGCAGGATCAGATATCAACATAGAAGGTCCTCTGGGTAAACAAAAATTAAAAATTAATTTAGATATGTTTGATTTTAAAATAAACGACGGTAAAAATGTTTCAATTAAACCAAAGAAATTAGATGATGATACTAAAAGGTTGTGGGGAATGAATAGAAGTCTAATTAATAATGCAATAATCGGAACTAGTGTAGGATTTGAAAAAATACTTGAGCTAAGTGGTGTAGGTTACAGAGCAGCATTAAAAGGTAAGCAATTGAATCTTCAACTAGGTTTTAGTCATGATATTAACTTTGATATTCCTGAAGATGTAAAAATTTTAGTTGAAAAACAAACAACCATAAAAATATCAGGTGTTGATAAACAAAAAGTTGGTATGATTGCATCAAAGATTAAATCTTTTAGACCGCCTGAACCTTATAAAGGAAAAGGAATTAAAGAAAAAGGTCAATATATTTTAAGAAAAGAAGGTAAAAAGAAATAATGAAATTAAGCACTCTACAGAGAAAAAAATTTAGGGTTAGAAACAAACTCAAAAATAATTCTAAACATGATCGTTACAGATTAAGTGTATCTAGAAGTTTAAAAAATATTTCTGCACAAATAATAGATGATGCAAATAACAAGACTGTTCTCTCTGCTTCATCAAATGAAAAAGGTATAAAATCTGCAAAAAAAGTAAACAAAACAGAACTTTCAAAGATGGTTGCTGAGAATCTAGCTAAAAAAGCTGGAGAAAAAAATATTAAGAAAATTTATTTTGACAGAGGTCAATTTAAGTACCATGGAAGAGTTAAAATTTTTGCTGAAACACTAAGAAAAAATGGAATGGAATTCTAATATGTCTAAAGAAAATGAATTTATAGAAAAACTTGTTCACGTAAACAGAATTACAAAAGTTGTTAAGGGTGGTAGAAGATTTGGTTTTTCTGCTTTAGTAGTTGTTGGTAACCAAAGTGGAAAAATTGGTATTGCACATGCAAAATCAAAACAAGTTCCTGATGCAATTAAGAAAGCTAATGAGATGGCTAGAAGAAATTTAATTCAAATACCATTAAGAGAAGGAAGAACTATTCATCATGATGTTTCTGGTAAAGATGGTGCTGGAAGAATTAAAATGAGAGCAGCACCAAAAGGAACAGGTATTATTGCAGGTGGACCAGTAAGAGCCGTGTGTGAAGTGCTTGGCATAAAAGATATAGTTGCAAAATCGCTTGGAACAGCAAACCCTCACAATGTTATAAGAGCATGTCTTAAAGCTCTAAAAAAACAAAATTCACCAAAACAAATATCAATAATAAGAAATAAGAAAATTTCAGAAATAATAGAAAAAAGAGGATAGCGATGCTTAACGATTTAACTAAATTGAAAACAAAAAAAATTAGAGTCGGAAGAGGCATTGGATCTGGAAAGGGCAAAACTTCTGGTAGGGGTGTTAAAGGTCAAAAATCAAGATCTGGTGTTGCAATTAAAAGTTTTGAAGGTGGTCAAATGCCTTTATATAGAAGATTACCTAAAAGAGGTTTTAATTCATTGAACAAAAATAAAATAGGTAAATTAAATTTAGGTGATTTACAACTTCTTATAGAGAAAAAGAAAATAAAATCGTCTGATAAGATAGATATAAAATATCTTCAAAGTTCGAAAATTATAAAAAAAAAATATGAAAAAATAAAAATACTTGGTCAAGGTGAAATCAAAAATAAGCTTAATTTAGAAGTTCATTTTTTATCTAATTCAGCAAAAGAAAAACTTTCAAAGAATGGCTCAACAATTAAAATTTTAGAGAGCAAATAAGCAAAAAAATATGAGTACAATGACACAAAATAACGATTTAAGAAATCGTATAATTTTTACTATATTTATTTTAGCAGTTTATAGGTTTGGAACATTTGTTCCTTTACCTGGTATAGATCCTGATCAGTTAAAAATTATGATGGACAGTAATCAAAAAGGCTTGTTAGGAATGTTCAACGTTTTTGCAGGTGGTGCTGTTAGTCGTATGGCAATTTTTGCTTTAGGAATAATGCCTTACATTTCATCCTCTATTATTGTTCAATTGCTTACAGGAGTTTCAGATTATTTTAAAAATTTGAAAAGCCAAGGCACAATAGGAAGACAAAAAATTACACAAATCACAAGATATGGAACAGTTCTTTTAGCAACTATTCAAGGTTATGGTTTGTCAGTAGGCTTGGAGTCATCAGAAAACTTAGTAATTAATCCAGGTATGTTTTTCAAAGTTACTACTGTCACAACTATTGTAGCTGGAACTATTTTTTTAATGTGGTTAGGCGAACAAATTACTCAAAGAGGAATAGGCAATGGAATTTCATTAATTATTTTTTCCGGTATAGTTGCAGAGATACCTAGAGCATTAGTAACAACATTTGAATTAGGTAGAACGGGTGCAATATCATCAACAATGATAATTTTTATTTTCGTTCTATTAATAGCAACTATAATGTTTATTGTCTTTATGGAAAGAGCTCTTAGAAAAATATTGATAACTTATCCTAAGAGACAAATGGGAAATAAAATGTATGGTGGTGACTCTTCCCATCTTCCTCTTAAAATTAATACAGCAGGGGTAATACCAGCAATCTTTGCATCAGCTATATTATTATTACCAGCTACTCTTACAAATTTTAATATTACAGAGAATGAGAATGTATCCTCATTTTTATCTTTTTTTTCGCAAGGTCAACCTCTTTACATGATTTTATACGCATCTGGAATTATCTTTTTCACCTTTTTTTATACTTCACTTGTTTTTAATCCTGATGAAACTGCTGAGAATTTGAGAAAATATGGAGGCTTTGTGCCAGGGATTAGACCAGGAGAAAGTACTGCAAGATATATAGAGGAAATTTTAACAAGATTAACAACTATTGGTGCATTATATTTAACTTTAGTTTGTTTAATGCCAGAATTTTTAATAGCAAACTATCCAATACCTTTTTACTTAGGTGGTGCATCAGTCTTAATTGTTGTAGTCGTAGCAATTGACACTGTAACCCAAATTCAGACAAGACTAATGAGTGCGCAATACGAACAACTTATAAAAAAAACTAAATTTGGACGATAGAGGTGAATATAATTTTATTTGGTCCTCCAGGCGCTGGTAAAGGTACTCAAGCCAAATTTCTAGTCAAAATATTAAATAACTTTCAAGTTTCTACGGGAGATATGTTGAGGGATGAAATCAAAAAAGATACAGAAATTGGTAAGAAAATTATAAGTTATATGAATGAAGGTAAATTTGTTGACGATGAAATTGTTAATAGTCTTATAAAAAAAGTAGTTTTTGACAGCTCAAAAAAAGGAAAATTAATTTTTGATGGTTATCCTAGAACTATTGAACAAGCAAAAAATTTAGATTTATTGTTGGCAGAGTCTAAACAACAAATTGATTTTATTTTTTTTCTTAACGTAAACAAAGAAACCATAATTAAAAGAATTGAAATAAGAAAAGTTGAAGAAAAAAGAGAGGATGATGACTTAGATACAATTCTTAAAAGATATGACACTTATTTAAAAACAACCTCTCCAGTATTAAACTATTATTCATCCAAACAAAACTTTTACAAGCTTGATGGAAACCTGGAAATTGATCAAATAAACCAGCAAATTAAGGGCTTTTTAAAGTTATAAAAAGTTGACTTTAAATTTTCATCTTATATAAAAGGCTAAATTTTATCTCAAAATATGGCTCGAATAGCAGGTGTAAATATCCCACAGAATAAAATCGTCCAGATTGGACTTACATATATTTATGGTATAGGAGATAAATTTTCTAAACAAATCTGCAAAGAATTAGAAATACCAAAGTCAAAAAGAGTGAATGAACTAACTGACGATCAAATTCTAAAAATTAGAGAATATATAGACCAGCATTTTACAGTTGAAGGAGATTTAAGAAGAGAAAATTCAATGAGCATAAAAAGATTAATTGATCTTGCTTGCTACAGAGGTTTTCGACATAAAAAAAAATTACCTGTAAGAGGACAAAGAACAAGATGTAATGCTCGAACAAGAAAAGGTAAAGCAATTGCTATTGCAGGTAAAAAATTAACACCATTAAAGAAATAGTTTAAAATGGCTGACAAAAAAAAAGTAGAAAAAAAAGTTGATGAAAAATCAGAAGTAAAATCAATTAAAAAAAGTTCTTACTCTAAAAAGAAAAAAGTCAAAAAGAACATAGTTAATGGAATTGCTTATGTTCAGTCAACTTTTAATAATACAATTGTATCAATAGCTGATACACAGGGTAATGTTGTATCTTGGGCGTCTGCTGGACAAAAAGGTTTTAAAGGTTCTAGAAAATCTACACCTTATGCAGCACAAATCGCAGCTGACTCAGCTGCATCTAAAGCTTTGGAATATGGGATGAAAACTTTAACAGTTGAAGTTAAAGGACCAGGTTCAGGAAGAGAAACAGCCTTGCGTGCATTACAAGCAAGAGGTTTTAAGATTTTGTCTATCAAAGACACAACACCAATGCCTCATAATGGAACAAGACCACCAAAAAAAAGGAGAGTTTAATGGAAACGGCGAATGTAAATTTAAAAAATTGGAAATCTTTAATTAAACCTGGCAAGTTGGATATTAATTTAAACGATGACAAATCATACGCAAAGATTGTAGCTGAACCACTTGAAAAGGGTTATGGTTTGACTCTAGGCAATTCACTAAGAAGGATTTTATTGTCTTCAATTAGAGGTACTGCTGTAACAGCAATTCAAATTGATGGAGTACTTCATGAGTTTACTTCTATTAAAGGAGTAAGAGAAGATGTAACTGATATTGTTCTTAATGTTAAATCTTTAGCATTAAAAAGCACTTCCGAAGGTTCAAAAAAATTAGTACTAGATGCAAAAGGTCCAGGCGTAATTAAAGCATCAGATATAACAAAAATTAATGAAATAGAAATTTTAAATCCTGATTTGGTAATTTGTAATTTAGATGAAAATACAAACTTCCATATGGAGATGACAATAGGTAATGGAAAAGGTTATGTGCCTGCTGAGCTAAACAAACCAGATGAACCACCATTAGGACTTATACCTATCGATTCACTTTTTAGTCCAGTTAAAAAAGTTTCATATTCTGTTAGCACTGCTAGAGAAGGTAAAGCCTTAGATTATGACAAATTAACTATGGAAATAGAAACTAATGGCTCTATCTCAGCTGAAGATGCATTAGCTTATTCAGCTAGAATTTTTCAAGATCAATTAGGAATGTTTGTTAATTTTGACGAACCTCAAGAAGTTACTATTACTGAAAAACCAAGTGAACCAGAATTTAACAAAAACTTATTAAGAAAAGTTGATGAATTGGAACTTTCTGTAAGGTCAATGAACTGTCTAAAAAATGATAATATTATTTATATTGGAGATTTGGTTCAAAAGTCAGAGGGAGAAATGTTAAGAACACCAAACTTTGGAAGAAAATCCCTAAACGAGATTAAGGAAGTTTTAAACGGCATGTCACTTTATTTAGGTATGGAAATACCTAATTGGCCTCCTGACAACATAGCTGAATTATCTAAAAAATTAGAGGAAAGTATTTAATAATGAGACATAGATTAGGTTATAAAAAACTTAACAGAACATCTGAGCACAGAAAAGCGTTAATAAAGAATATGCTTAATAATTTGATTAAATATGAGCAAATAATAACTACTTTACCCAAAGCAAAAGTGCTGAAGCCACAAGCTGATAAAATTATAACTTTAGGAAAAAAAAAAAATCTACAAAATACAAGGAGATTAGTATCTAAACTCCAGGACAAAACTAACGCAAACAAAGTTATAAAAACTTTATCAAAAAGATATGAAAAAAGATCTGGAGGGTACACCAGAATTGTAAAAGCTGGATTTAGATATGGTGATAATGCACCATTAGCTGTAATAGAATTTGTAGATAGAGACATTGAAGCAAAAAGAAAATTTAAGAAAAAGAAATCACAAGATAAACCTGCTAAGACAGAGGAAAAAAAATCAGCTACAGCATAACTAGATAATGAATAAGTCCTACATTATTAAGGAAATTTATTCAGGAATGCGTATAGATAGATGGATAAGAAATAACATAGCTTCTCTACCACAATCATTAATCGAAAAATCTTTAAGAAAAGGTAAAATTAAAGTTAATATTAAAAAAGTTAATAGTTCCTATAAATTAAAAACTGGAGATAAAATTAAGTTTTTTAATTTTGCTTTTGACATTAATAAAATTAAGGAAGCAAACAAAAAATTTTCTCCATCTTCAGAACTCTTAAAGGTTCATGAGAACAGAATATTGGAAAACAATGATGACTTTATTATTATAGACAAAAGTCCAGGTGTACCGGTTCAAGGTGGAACAAAATCAAAAAAAAACTTAATAGATATACTTGCATCTAGTGAATTTTTTAAGGATACAAAACCATTTCCAGTTCATAGATTAGATAAGGAAACATCTGGTATAATGATAATTGCTAAAAATCATAATTCAGCAAGATTATTAACAACCTTATTTAGACTAAGAAAAATTCATAAAACATATTTAGCTGTATGTCACGGTCATATAAGTAAAAAAAAGGGCGAATTAAAAAATGAACTTATAACATTTGAAAATAACAAAAAAAAAATTGAGAAAGCTATAACTTATTATAAAGTTCTATCTGATACTAATTCAACTTCATTTCTTGAGCTTAAACCAGTAACTGGAAGAAAACACCAGTTAAGAAAACAGCTAGCTTTAATTAATAATCCAATTGTGGGAGATAAAAAATATATTTTATCAAATAAAAGAATTAAAAGTGATAAAGATCTTATGTTGCATGCTTACTCTCTGAAATTTTATATTAATAATAAAAAATTCTTTTATAAAGCAAACCCACCTGCTGCATTTAACAAGTATTTAAATAAAAAAAAACTCAATATTTTAAATTCTTAATAAGATTTACTCTGAGTCTATTAATTATTTTATCTTTTGAGACCTTTTTAAAATTATAAATCTTGGAAATACCTTTATCAGAAATGCCACATGGAACTATTTTTTTATAATTGTCCAAATTGTTAGATAGATTTAACGAAAATCCATGAAATGCAATCCATTTTTTTACACGAAAACCTATTGCTGCAATTTTTTTTTCTTCTTTTTTATCCAAAACCCAAATACCTATATTTTTTCTATCACTGAAAGAGCTAATCTTAAAATCTTTTAAAGTTTCAATAATAGTATTTTCAACTACTGTTATAAATTTTCTTATGTCTTTTTTTCTCCTAGAGATGTCTATTACAAAGTAGCAAATCAATTGTCCTGGACCATGCCATGTTATTTTCCCACCTCTATTAGTTTTAACTATTTTTACATTTTTATCCAAAACATCTTTTTGGTTAAAGTTTACACCACATGTATAAACAGATTTGTGTTCTAAAAACCAAATTAATTCTTCATTTCTATTCTGAGAAACTTGATGAACCCTTTCATCGAGATATTCAATGGCTTCTTCATATTTTACTGGTTTTTTTGATATTTTGATCTCCATAAGAATTTAAAAATTGTATTATATTTAATTTGTATTAATAGTTCTAATAATTTTTATAGGATTTAAAATGAACAATTTGAAAAAAAAAATCGATAAAAAAGTAAACTTTGAATTTAATAAAGAATATATCAAAGTAATTGAAGAAAAAATTCAAAAAAACGATGTAAATTTTATTACTAATTCTTTTAGAGAGATGCATCCTGCTGATGCAGCAGATATTATTGAACACCTAAGCCAAGACGATAGAGAAAATCTTATTAAATTGAATAATTTTAAATTAGATCCAGAATTATTCGTTGAATTAAATGAAAACATTCAATCTGAAATTATAAAATTACTTTCTACCGCTTCTATAATATTTATTCTAAAAAACTTGGAGTCTGATGATGCTATAAAAATATTAGAAAATATTGAAGAAAAAAGCAAAAATGAAATTTTAAGTTCTTTACCGCCTAAAGATAGATTTGCCTTATTAGAAAGTTTAAGTTATCCCGAAGATTCTGCTGCACGTATTATGCAGAGAGAATTTACAGCTATTCCAAGTAATTGGTCTGTTGGACAAACAATTGATTATTTAAGAGAAAATAAAGATCTCCCTGAACAATTTTTAGAAATTTATATTATCGATAATGAATTTAAACCTCTTGGAACTGTCCCCTCGTCAAAAGTTTTAAGAACACCTCGTGAAACTAAAATGGTTGAAATTATGCTGGAGTCCCAAGTTATTATTCCAGTTGACATGGACAGGGAAGAAGTTGGAAGACTTTTCGAAAATTACAATCTTAATTCAGCAGCTGTAATTGATAAAACAAAAAAATTAGTTGGTATGATTACTAGTGACGACATATTAACTGTTCTTAAAGAAGAGGCAGAGGAAGATACTTTAAGATTAGCTGGTGTTGGTGATGAAGAAATTACTGATGGAGTGATTAAAAAAACACAAAGACGATTTAATTGGCTCTTACTAAATCTTTTTACAGCCTTTTTAGCAACTTGGGTTATAAGTAAATTTGGTGCAACTATTGAACAAATGGTTGCTCTAGCTTTTTTAATGCCAATAGTAGCTTCAATGGGTGGTAATGCTGGAATGCAAACGCTGGCTGTAACTATTCGTGGAATAGCTACTAATGATTTAACAAATAGCAATTTTTTAAAAATTGTATTAAAAGAATTTAATATTGGAGTTCTAAATGGAATTATTTTTGCAATAATAAGCGCTTTAATAGTTCAACTTTGGTTTAAAGATTATGTTTTATCTATAATCATTTCTATCTCGATGATATTAAATATGATTGTTGCTGGCTTGTTTGGCATTTTAATTCCGGTGACATTAAAAAAACTTAATATTGACCCAGCTATTGCATCAAGCGTGTTTGTAACAACTGTCACAGATGTAATTGGTTTTTTGTCTTTTTTAGGTATAGGTGCATATTTCTTTTACGGCTAAAAATTATCAATTAATCTAACTTTCTTAATATAAAAACATACAAAAAGTTTCAAATTTTTTTTGTTAAAAATTGGACTAAGATTATTTTTGTTTCTCAATTCTAAATATTCAATTTTAATATTACTGTTGCTTTTAATATTTTGAAGTAAGTAAGTTTTATTTGTGTTTTTTTTTATATTTTTGAAAACATCAATTATCTTTTTTGTAAACTTTTGAGCTATTCTAATACTTTTGTTATCAAGTAATTTGTTTCTGGATGAGTAGGGTAGTGAACTACTCATTCTAATAGTTTTACATAACACAACCTTTGTTTTAAATCTTTTTTTTACGAAATTTTTGATCAAGAAATATTGTTGAAAATCTTTTTCTCCTAAAAAAATTTTTTTAACCTTAAGATCTTTTAAAAATTTATTTATAACAGCCAAAACTCCTTCAAAATGTCCTGGTCGATATTTACCGCATAATACCTTGTATTTTTTATTAATATTAATTTTTCTCGGAGTATTTCTTGAGTAGATCTCTTTTATGTTTGGTACCAGAACATAGTCTACTTTAAGCTTCTTTAATATCTTAATATCTTTATCTAATGTTCTTGGATAATTTTTATAATCAGTCTTTCGGTTAAATTGTGACGGATTAATGAATATACTTACTAGAGTTTTGTCACATGTTTTTTGGCAATTTTTCACTAAACTAATATGTCCTTTATGTAAACTGCCCATTGTTGGGACAAATCCTATGCTTGCCTTAAAATTAACTTCTTTATTAAGTTTATTAATACTTTTAAAAATAATCATTTATGGTAATTGAGTTAGTATAGGATTTTATGATTAAACAAGCAATAATACCTTTGGCTGGTTTAGGCACAAGACTTTTACCTCTAACTAGCGTTTTTGCAAAAGAATTATTACCTATCAATGGGAAACCTGGAATACAATATATTTTGGACGAATGTATTGAAGCAGGAATTAAAGAAGTTGTTTTTATTATTTCAAAAAAAAAACAAATGATAAAAAATTATTTTTATAATGACAGTTTTTATAAGAAAATTATAAACAAAAAAAAGGATCCAAGAATTATAAAAGAATATAAGCAAATCTTAAAATATAAGAAAATGATCAAATTTGTATATCAAAATAAACCTCTCGGAACTGGTGATGCAGTTTTGAAGACAAAAAAATATATTAAAGATAAATTTTTTTTAATGCTTTTACCTGACGATTTAATAATAAAAAAAAATTGCTCTAAATCTATGATAAAAATTCACAGACGCTACAAATCCTCTGTTATGGCGAGTATGAATGTGAATAAAAAAACAGTTTCAAGATGGGGCATATTTAAATTAAACAAAAAACTAGATAGGAATAATTATTTAATTAAAGATGTTGTTGAAAAACCATCTATTGCAAGCGCCCCGTCAAATAAAGCGGTAATTGGAAGGTATATTTTACCTAACAAAATATTTTCTAAATTGTCAAAACAAAAACCAGGTAAAGGTGGAGAAATTCATATTACGGATGCAATTCAATCTTTGATTCATGATAACAATAAGTTTATCGCTCATAATTTTTCAGGCAAATACTTAGATTGTGGAAGTATGAATGGTTATATAAAATCTACTTTGGAGATAGCCAAATCATGAAGTTATGCATGATAGGAACTGGCTACGTAGGATTAGTTAGTGGTGTATGTTTTGCAGATTTAGGTAATGAAGTAATTTGCGTAGATAAAGATTTAAATAAGATTAATTCCCTTAAAAAAGGAAAAGTTCCAATTTACGAACCTGGACTTTCAGAGTTAGTAATTAAAAATTTTAGAAATAAGAGATTAAATTTTTCAACGGATTTAAAAAAATCTGTAAAAGCATCGGACATAATTTTTATCTGTGTTGGAACCCCTACAAAAAAAGGGGGAAGTTCAGCAGATTTAAGTCAAATCTATAATGTAACTAAGGAGATAGGTTCCTCAATTAATAGTTTCAAAATTATCATAACAAAATCAACAGTTCCAGTTACTACAGGTGATGAGATTGAAAAAATTTTATCTAGAAAAAATAGTAAAAAAAAATTTTCAGTAGTATCTAATCCAGAATTTTTGAGAGAAGGTGAGGCGATAAGAGATTTTTCTTATCCTGATAGAGTGGTAATTGGGACGAATGATAAAAAAGCTGGTAAAATTATGAAAAATCTTTATAGCCCACTTATTTCTAAAGGGGCTTCATATTTGCAAACATCTAGAAGAGCAGCAGAATTAATCAAATACGCCTCTAACGCTTTCTTAGCTACTAAAATTACTTTCATTAATGAAATAGCAAATTTATGCGAAAAAACTGGGATTAATGTTGAAGATATATCTATAGGAATGGGTTTGGATAAAAGAATAGGTAGCCGATTTCTGAGAGCAGGCCCTGCTTACGGTGGATCTTGTTTTCCAAAAGACACAAAAGCAATCATTTCAACTGCTGACAAATTTAAAACAAACTTATCAGTGGTAAAATCTGTAATTAAATCGAATGAAAATAGATCTAAAATTTTATTAGATCGAATTTATCAAATGTTAAATAAAAAAGTAAAGAATAAAAAGATAACTTTTTTAGGTGTAACATTTAAAGCAAACACTGATGACATGAGAGATTCCTCAAGTCTCAAAATGATACCGAGGTTATCAAAAAAAGGAGCAATAATAAAATATTTTGATCCAACAGGTTACAAAAATGAATTTTCAAAACTAAAAAATGTTACTTACAAAACATCAATTAAAGATGCTGTCCAAAATTCAGATCTTGTTATTTTACACACAGAATGGAATGACTTTAAATCAATAAATTTTAAAAACTTAGTTAAAGGTAAAAAGTTTATTATTTTTGATATGAGAAATTTGTATTCTTCTTCAAAAATGAAGGAACAAGGTTTTAAGTATTTTAGTGTTGGAAAATAAAATTTATTTCAACTCAAATATTGCATCTACTTCCACAGAAACACCTAACGGTAAACTATTTGTACTTACAGCAGCCCTAGTATGCATCCCAGCTTCCCCAAAAACTGAAGCTATTAGATCTGATGCACCATTTAATACTTTAGGTTGATCTATAAATTCATCTGTTGAATTAACAAATCCTGTTAATTTTACACACGATTTAACTTTTGATAAATCATTATTACATGCTTTTTTTACTTGCGCAATAATACTTAATGCACATCTTTTAGCAGCATTATAACCAGCTGCTGTATCTAAATCTTTCCCAACTTTCCCTTTTATTAACTGACCAGTTTCATTAATAGAAATTTGACCTGAAACAAATAACATTTTTCCTGAAACTTTTGTTGCAACATAATTTCCAACGGGTGCTTTTGCCTCAGGAAGATTTATTTTTAGTTCTTTTATTTTTTCTTCATAACTCATTTTGATTTCCTTTTTTTTGATTTTTTAGTCTTATCGTATTCTTTCCGCTTCTCAATCAATATCAAAGCTTCTTCCATTGTCAATTCTGCTGGATCTTTTTCTTCAGGGATAGTTGCATTGAGAGATTTATACTTTATGTAAGGCCCATATTGACCCTTCATAACTCTTACAGGTTTTTTATCTTCAGGATGTTCACCTAAATCTTTGATCATTGATGAAGACATTCTACCAGGTTTTGCCTCAGATATTAGAGTTATGGCTCTGTTTAAACCGATTGAAAATAATTCATCTACACTTTCAATTCTTGCAGATTTGTTTTCACACTTTAAGTAAGGTCCAAATCTACCAACGTTGACTGTAATTTCTTTACCAATATCTGGATGAGTACCTAAAATTTTAGGTAGAGAGCATAGATATTTTGCTTTTTCTAAATCTATATTTTCTATGTCTAATCCTTTAGGGATTGACACATTTTTTAAATTATTTTCCTCTTTCTTTGTTTTTCTTTTTTTGGTTTTTACTATTTCATCCTCTAATAATTCGTATTGTAAATAAGGACCAAATCTTCCATTTTTTAAATAAATTTCTTTATCATTATCGTTTTTACCAATTAATTTAGGTTCCGCTAAATTTATTTGTTGAGATGCCTTAATCTTTGAAAGCGGTCTTGTAAACTTGCAATCTGGATAGCTAGAACAACCAATAAATGCACCACCCCTAAAACTATTTTTTAAACTTAATGTACCTTCACCAGAAACGCATGTTTTGTTATATAATTTGCAGTTTCTATCAATTTTACCATCATTATTTCTTTCAAATATTAGATCCCCCAAACTTTCATTTAACATATCAAGAACTTCTCTAGTTCTTATCTCTTTTACAGATGAGACATTTTTATTAAAATCCTGCCAAAATTGATCTAATACACTTAGCCAATTTTCTTTTCCTGAGGTTATGTCATCTAATTGATCTTCTAATTTTGCAGTAAAGTCATAATCAACATATCTTGCAAAAAGTTTTTCAAGAAAGGCAGATAAAAGTTTTCCTCTATCAGTTGGGAAAAATCTTTTATTAACAACGTCTGCATAACCTCTATTAGATATTACTGAAATAATACTTGCGTATGTAGAAGGACGACCGATACCTAATTCCTCTAATTTTTTAACTAAACTAGCTTCAGAATATCTTGGGGGTGGTTGTGTAAAATGTTGTTCATCTATAAAATCAGATATATTCACTTCTCCTTTTTCTACTTTTGGTAAAATATTTTCATCATTATTATCATCATCTAAATTAATTACCTTCATGAAACCATCAAACACTATCGTTGAACCCGACGACTTAAAGATATGTTCATTGTTATTTGACTCAATAATAATTGTTTTTCTATCAAATTTTGCTGGTGTCATTTGTGAAGATAGAGCTCTTGACCAAATCAAGTTATATAATTTATTTTGATCTGAGCTTAAATATTTTTTCATTTTTTCAGGTGTATTACTTATTTCTGTTGGTCTTATAGCTTCATGAGCCTCTTGGGCATTTTTTGCTTTTTTACCCGAGTAATTAATTGGTTCATCAGGTAAGTAATCATTGCCAAAGTTATCACTTATAAAGTTTCTAAAAACTGGCAAGGCTTCTTTAGAAATATTGGTACCATCTGTTCGCATGTAAGTGATTAATCCTTTAGTTTCACCTTCAATTTCAATACCCTGATACAGTCTTTGAGCAATTTGCATTGTTCTTGAGGCACCAAAACCAAGCTTACTTGATGCTGACTGTTGTAACGTTGAAGTTGTGAAAGGTCCAGAAGGATTTCTAGAATATATTTTGGATGTAATATCTGTAATTTTATATTTATCATTTTTTATATTTTCTATTACTTGATTAATATCGTTTTTATTTTTGAAACTAAATTTTTCAATTTTTTTATTATCAATTTGAAAAATATTTGACGTTATTAAATTTCCATCATTTGTTTTAAAATTTACTTTTAAAGACCAAAATTCTTCAGGTTTAAAAATTTCAATTTCATGTTCTCTTTCGGTTAAAAGTCTTAGAGCAACAGATTGTACTCTACCCGCTGATTTAGACCCTGGTAGTTTAGTCCAAAGTATGGGGGAAATATTAAAACCTACTAAATAATCTAAGGCACGTCTTGCCATATAAGCATTTACAAGATCAGATTCTATTTCTCTTGGATTTTCTATTCCATTTGTGACTGCCTTTTTAGTTATTTCATTAAAAACAACTCTTTCAATTTTTTTGTCCTTAAGTAATTTTTTTTCATTTAAAAATTCTTTAACATGCCATGCAATTGCTTCACCTTCTCTGTCAGGGTCTGTAGCAAGTATTATTTTTTTAGAGTCTTTTGCTACATCGGAAATTTCTTTTAAATATTTTTTAGAAAAACTATCAATTTCCCAAATCATCTTAAATTCATTTTCAGGATCTACTGAGCCATTCTTAGATGGAAGATCTCTAATATGTCCATAACTAGCGAGGACTGTATAATCATTTCCTAGATATTTATTTATTGTTTTTGCTTTAGCGGGACTTTCAACAATTACTAGATTCATGTAAACAAAAAATCATAAATAAGATTGATAGTCAAATTAATAAATTTTTGATTTAGATTCTGTATTATTTCTCAAGCGTTTTATATTTTCTCTATGTGTGAAAAAAATCAAAATGAACATCATAAAGTAAAAATAGTAGTCAGAATTAGAATTATAAAAAAAGTGAAAAATTGGAATTGTTAAACTTGCAAGTAGAGAACTTAATGATGAAAATTTAAAAAGTATAAAAATAGAAATCCAGACGACACCAAAAATTAAAGCAGTAAAAATATCCAAACAACAAAGAATTCCAAGATAAGATGCAACGCCTTTACCACCTTTAAATTTTAACCAAATAGGGAAGACGTGTCCTATAAAAATTGACAATGCAGATATATATAAATAATCGTTCATGAAAAACTTTATATATAAAATTGGAAGAACAGC
>CACIHL010000005.1 GCA_902586395.1 uncultured Pelagibacteraceae bacterium
TTAATTATTAATCCTTACGCTTTCCATGCAAACAACGATCCCATTGGACTTAGTGATCTAGTAATAGAGTCGGCTGTTTCAACAATCATAGATCATGAAGACAGTGTTGCTGCAGTAGATGCAAGTGACAAAGTACTGGGCTATAGAAACTGGTTGGGTCTAATGAAAGGAAATTTACAAGTCAAATTTGAAAAATTAGGAAAAAAATATAAAAGAGTTTTAAACTCAGATAGAAATTACATTTCCCAAAACGGAAAAAAATTTAAATTACATGGAAGAGCTCTTTTATTAAATAGGAATGTCGGGCACTTAATGAAAAACCCTTCAATTTTATTATCAGATAAATCAGAAGTTCCTGAAGGTATTATGGACGCCTTTATAATTTCTGCAGCGTGTTTGCATGATTTTACTAAAAAAGGGAACTCAAGAAAAAATTCAATTTATATTGTTAAACCGAAGATGCATGGACCAGATGAAGTCGCATTTGCCGATGAAATTTTTACTCATGTTGAAAATGTTTTAAAAATGAAAAAGAATACAATCAAAATTGGAATAATGGATGAAGAAAGACGAACAAGTGCTAATTTAAAAGAGTGCATTAGAAATGTAAAAAGAAGAGTTGTCTTTATTAATACTGGGTTTTTAGATCGAACTGGTGATGAGATACATACATCAATGGAGTCGGGTCCAGTGATTAAAAAAGGTGATATAAAAAATTCTGATTGGATTAAAGCATACGAGAACAATAATGTTGTTGTTGGATTAGAATGTGGTTTTTCTGGTAAAGCACAAATTGGAAAAGGGATGTGGGCTGCACCAGATAGAATGGCAGATATGTTAAGCGAAAAAATAGGACATCCTTCTTCTGGAGCGAATTGTGCCTGGACTCCTTCACCTACTGCAGCAACTTTACATGCAACTCATTATCACAAAGTGAACGTTTTCAAAGTTCATAAAAAACTATCTAATAAAAGAAAATTCGACTTAGACAATCTTTTGAAATTACCAATTATTCGAGGTCCAAACTGGTCAATGGATGAAATTAAAACTGAACTTGAAAATAATTGCCAAGGTATATTGGGATACGTTGTAAGATGGATAGATAGTGGTGTAGGTTGTTCAAAAGTTCCAGACATAAACAATATTGGTCTCATGGAGGATCGTGCAACTTTAAGAATTTCTTCTCAGCATATTGCTAACTGGTTACACCATAATATATGTACTCCTAATCAGGTATTAGAAACATTGAAAAAGATGGCAAAAATTGTAGATGATCAAAACAAAAATGATCCTGAATACAAAAAAATGTCTGATAATTTTGATAATTCTATTGCCTTTAAAACTGCTTGTGACTTGGTTTTTAAAGGTAAGGACCAATCATCAGGTTACACGGAACCTTTGTTACACTTAAACAGATCTATAAAAAAAAATTTAAGTCCCTCTAGATAGTTGTCCTATTTTTAAAGGCAGAATTTAGAGTGCCATCATCCAAGCTTTCTATTTCGCCACCCACAGGTAAACCTTGTGCCAACTTAGTTATTTTAATGTTTAAATTTTTTAAACTGTCTTGAATGTAATATGCAGTCGTTTGACCTTCCACAGTTGCGCTTGTAGCTAAAATAACCTCTTTAATTTTATCTTTTTTAACCCTTTCGACTAAAGAGCTGACTAATAAATCCTCTTTATTTTGTCCCGCTGAAGAAATTGTCCCCCCTAAAATGTGGAAATAACCCTTATAAATATTTGAACTTTCAATACTCCATTGATCAGAAATATTTTCAACAACACAAATTTTATCAAATTTGCTATCAATAAAGTTACAATCACTGAAACTACATTCTATAGAGTTACTTTTCAAAGTCCCACAAATTTTACAACGAGATACATTTTTATAAACCTCCGCCAATGTTTTTGCCATTGGCTTTATTAGCTCCTCGCGATTATTAATTAATTTTAAAACTATTCTTTTTGCAGATTTTGGCCCAAGTCCTGGAAGTTTAGAAATTATTTTTATTAATTCATCTATTTCAGTGAGATTATTCATACTTAGAAAGGCCACTTAAAGCCTGGAATGCCAAAATTACCAGTGGCTTTTGTTATTTCTTCAGTAGTTTTAGTTTTTAAATTTTTTTTTGCTTCATTATGGGCAGCAATAATTAAATCTTCTAACATAGTTTTATCTTCAGAAAAGATTTTTTCAGAAATATCTATTTTTTCTATTTCACTATTACCGTTCAAAATAACTTTAACTAAACCACCACCAGATGAACCTTCCGCTTTAATTTGTTTAATCTTTTCTTGACTATCCTTTATCTTTTCTTCTATCTCTTTTGCCTTATCTAAAATTTTATTGAAATCAGTCATCCTTATTATCCTTAACATCTATCAATTCAGCGTCGGGAAATGAGTTTTTAATATTATTAAATATATCTGTTTGTTCAAAATCTTTTAAATTATTTTTCTTCTCTCCTTCTGATGTTTTTTTAATTGTTTCTTGTCCTTTATTTTGTGAAAGAGAAATAATCCATCTAGTGTTAGTCCACTCATAAAGTTTTGATGATAATATTTTTACGAAATCTTTTTTTAGATTTTCATTAAAAGAAATTTCAATGTAACCGTTTTTAAAGTTTATTAAATTTACATTAGTTTCCAACTCATATTTTAATTCTACCTCTTTTTTTGAATTGCATATATTAACTAAATCATTGAAAGATTTAATTTCTAAATTATTTATAGATTTATTTTCTTCTAAAATCTTTTTTTGTTTCTCCTGAGAAGAAGATTTAAGTTGATTTACAGCTATTTTCTTTTTCTCAAAATTATTATCAATTTTTTTGTTTTGATTTGATACTGGAATATCAGTTTTTGTTTGATTACCTTTTAAATAAAGCAAGCGTATCAAAAACATCTCTACAGATAAGTTTGGATCGTTTACAATATTAACTTCATCCATTGTCTCTATAGTAAATTGCCAGAAAAGAAGTAATGTTTGAGCGTCTAATTTCTCAGACATTTCTTTAATTTTTGCAAAATTATTTTCAGTTAAATCAGTAGAAACACTTACTCTTTCTAAATTTTTAAAATTTTTTAAATAATAGATGATTTCCAAAAAACCATTTAAAAAAATTTTTGGTTCTATTCCTTTTTGATAAATCTGCCTGTATAGATCTAGGGTTTTGTCTTCGTCTCCATCAAATATTTTCTCTATGAGGTTTATGGTAAACTCTTTATCAAAATATCCAAATATTTCCCTTGCGCTTTCTAAGCTAATATTCCCTTTTTGGCTATCATCATTGGTTAGTGATATTCTATCTAATAATGACAGTGCATCTCTAACTGAACCCTCTGAAATTTTTGAGATTAGGTTTAAAACATCTTGATTGATATCTATTTTCTCCATTTCAGCAACTTTTGCTAAAAATTCACTTAATTCCTCAGGCTTAATTCTTGATAAATCAAATCTCTGACATCTTGATAAGACTGTTATTGGGATTTTGTTAACCTCAGTTGTTGCAAAAATAAACTTTAAATAACTAGGCGGTTCCTCAAGAGTTTTTAGTAAGGCATTAAAAGCTTGTTTGCTTAACATGTGGACTTCATCAATTATAAAAATTTTAAATTTTGAAGATGTTGGTCCATATCTTGAAAATTCTATTAAATCCCTAACATCATCAACGCCAGTTTTGCTTGCCGCATCCATTTCTAAAACATCGATGTGTCTAGACTCGGATATTTCATCACAATTTTTACACTTATTTTTTAAACAGCTATTTTTTTCAGAATTTCCACAATTTAGAGATTTTGCTAAAATTCTAGCAATTGTCGTTTTGCCAACACCCCTAATTCCTGTAAATAAAAAAGCATTGGGAATTTTATTTTGAGAAATGGACTTTTCAATTGTTTCTACAATGATGTTCTGACCTATTAAATCTTTAAAGACTTGAGGTCTATATTTCAGTGCTAAAACTTTTGAATTATTACTCATTTTTTTTTAGGAGACCAATCAACCTGGAAAATACTCATTACCCTTGCTCTTTTTCAAGCCTGGGGGATTCGTGGTACCACCACCTGATTGGCCCCCAGTTATTATAACAGTTATATTTTCTAGTCTACAACAAAACTTTGTAAATTTTTAGATTTTTCTGTATTCGCTTGCTTCGTAAACTCCTAGAATATCTAAACTAACAGTATGGAAACCTAGCTCCTCTAAAGATTTTTGGATTTTTGGATCTTCAATATGTCCATAAATATCGCATATAAATAAATACTGTTCAAAACTGTTTTGATCAGAGAAACTTTCTAATTTACTTAAATTAACATTATTAGTAGCAAAGCCCCCTAAACATTTGTAAAGAGCGGCAGGTTTATTTTTTACTTTAAAAATACAACTTGTAATATAATTTTTTTTCTTAAATTCTGGGTGAGAAGCTTTGCTGCCCATAATTAAAAACCTCGTCACATTGCCCTTATTGTCCTCAATATTCTTTTTAACTATTTTTAGATTATAAATTTCAGCAGCTAACTCAGATGCTATTGCAGCTTCATTTTTAATTTTGTTATCACTAATATATTTTGCACTACCTGCGGTATCTGCTGCAATAATAGGCTCAAGCTTGTTTTCTATGATAATTTTTTGACACTGTGAAATAGCTTGGGTGTGCGATCTTACTGAAGATATATTTTTCATACTTGAACTAGGTAGTATCATTAAATTATGAGTGATCGGTTGAAAATGTTCTGCATAAATCTGAAGTTTATATTTATTTATCAGATATTGTATGTCTGCAACTCTTCCTGCTATTGAATTTTCTACAGGAATAATAGTTCTATAACTTTCATTTTTTAAGCAAAGATTAAAACATTCTTCAAAAGTATTTTGCGAAATGGGTTCAAAATCAGGGTACATTTTTTTTGCAGCTAAGTGAGAATATGCTCCTGGTGAACCTTGGTATACAATTTTCATAAATTTAATCTTTTTTATATTCCATTATTTTTTTAATTTCCATAAAATCATCTATTGTATCTACACCTATTGGAGAATTTTGTGTATACATAACATCAATCGGTATACCATTATCTAAAGCACGTAGCTGCTCCAATCTAAATTTTTTTTCATTTTCTGTCTGTTTTAAATTGATAAATTTCTTTAAAGTTGAGATTTCGTACTGATAAATTCCAATGTGGTGATAGGTAATTTTTTCGTCAAAATCTTCTGCATTTCTAAAAAAAGTCAAAGCTGGTGAATAATTATTTTTTCGAAAAGTTTCATTTACGGAGACTTTTACAACATTCTTGTTACTAAATATTTTTTTGTCCTTAATATCTGTGCAAAGCGTACCAATTTTTGAATTTAGTTTTCTAACGTTTTTATCAAGATTAATTATATCCTCTGTTGATATTTGAGGTTCGTCCCCCTGTAAATTAATCACATATTTGATATTTTCTATGTCTTTAATTTTTTCTACTGCCTCAAAAATTCTATCAGTACCTGTTTGATGATTTTTACTAGTCATTATTGAATTACCACCATTTTTTTCAATTTCAGTCTGAATTTCAACATCCTCTGTTGCAACATAAACTTTGCCCAAATTTGTTGCCTTAGCTTTATTGTATACGTGCTGAATAATGCTTATTCCATTTATTTTTAGTAAAGGTTTTCCAGGAAGCCTTGATGCGCTCATTCTAGACGGTATCAAGATAATTGTATTATTCATTTTAAAGTTTAATGCGTCTTACAGACGCAAATAATTTTTTAATTAGTTTATTTTAATATTAACATGTTATATGAGTTCCTAAGAAAAAATAATGGATTCTTTTGAAATAAATAAAATAGTTGCAGCTGTATTGTTAGTTGCGCTTTTAGTTATTGGTATTGGAAAAATCTCAAACTTATTATTCAATGTAGAAAAGCCAGAGGTTTCTGGTTATAAAGTTGAGGTATCTGAAGAAGTTTCAAAAAAATCTGTGGCTCAAAAAGAGGAGAAGGTCGAAGTTGATATATCGGCTTTAATGGCCCAAGCTGATCTTGCGCATGGCGAAAAAATCTTTAAAAAATGTTCAGCATGTCACTCGATACAAGCAGGTGGGGGAAACAAAATTGGACCAGCTTTATACAATGTTGTGGGAAGAAAAGTTGCAGTAGTCGAAGATTACAAATATTCAAAAGCACTTGTTGCTTACACAAAAAATTGGACTTTTGAAGAATTGAATGGTTATTTAATCAAACCTCAAGCTTGGATAAAAGGAACGAAAATGGCATTCGCTGGTTTAAGAAAAGAGAAAGATAGAGCATCAGTTATTTTGTATTTAAACAAAAATTCGGATAACCCTTTACCGTTACCTTAATTTTCCAAAACAGTATAATAAAATACTTTTTTGAACATGAACTCTATTAAGTGCTTGTTGCCAGACATATGAATTTTTGCTCAAAAAAACGTCATCTGAAACTTCATTTCCTCTAGGCAGACAATGCAAAAATATATAATTCTTTTTTGCCAATCTAACTAACTTTTTATCTATTTTAAAATTTTTAAACGCATAGATCTTTTTTTTCTTATTCACTTTATCGTTAAGTGAAATTACCTTATCTGAAAATATTACATCAGCACCAGAGACTGCTTTTTTTGGATCATTGTAAATATAAATTTTCTTATTGTTTTTTTTAACCCAGTTTTTAACTTCTTTTCCAGGTTCAAATTTTTTTGGGCAGCCAATGCTTAACTTAAATGAAAATTTTACAGAGGCGGCTATTAAACTATTTAAAACATTATTTGAGTCACCAATCCAACAAATATTTAATTTTGAAATAGGTTTTTTTTTAATCTCTTCAACTGTGAAAATATCAGACAATACTTGTGTAGGATGAGATAAAGGACTTAAACCATTTATTATAGGTATTGATAAATATTTTTTAAAATCTTCCATTTTTTTTTCGCTATCAGTTCTCAGCATAAAACCGTCTCCATAAGTAGAGAGAACTTTGGCCGTATCAGTAATACTTTCTCCTCCTTGGCCTAAGTGCAGCTCATTAGATCTTAATGTTAAAGTTCCTCCTCCCAACTGTTTAATTGCCAAATAAAAACTTATTCTTGTTCTTGAACTTGGTTTTTCAAACATTTGTATCAATATTTTTCCTTTAAGCGGAGATCCTTTATCAACTTCAAGAGTGCTGAGTTTTTTTCTTAATCTTTTTCTGTTTTTAGCATCAACGATAATCTTTCTAAGATCTTTTGAAGATATATCTTTTAAATTTATAAAATGTTTCATTAAATTAATATTCCGAGCAAACTTTATTAATAACTTTTAATGCAATATCGATTTCACTCTTCTTAACATTTAGGGGTGGTAAAATACGAATGACATTTTCAGCTGCTTTAATAGTCAATAATTTATTTTCCATTAATTTTTTAATAAATAAAGTTTGATCTTTATGTAATTGAATACCTATTAGCAAACCTTTTCCTCTTATTTGCTTAATTATATTTGGATATTTTTCTTTTATGTCATTTAAGTTTTTTAAAAAATATTTTGAAAGATTTTTTATATTTTTTAGAAACTTTTTATTTGAAATTATATCCATTACCTCATTTCCAACAGACATAGCTAACGGATTGCCTCCAAATGTTGATCCATGAGTTCCAGGTACCATAGCCTTACTGACCTTTTTGTTCATAAGCACTGCACCAATCGGGAAACCTCCACCTATACCTTTTGCTATAGGTACAATATCTGGTTTTACTTTTGAACTTTCAAAAGCAAAAAAATCACCTGATCTGCCAATTCCACATTGAACTTCGTCTAATATGAGTAATATTTTTTTCTTATTACATAATTTTCTTAGATCTCTTAAACACCAATCAGGTATTACTTTAATTCCACCTTCACCCATAATCGTTTCAACCATAATAGCTGCAGTATTTTTTGATATTCTTTTTTTTAAAGAATAATGATCCCCAAAAGTAAAATGATCGAAACCACTTACTTTCGGGCCAAAACCTTCCGTCATTTTTTTTGATCCACTAGCAAAAATTGCAGCTATAGTCCGACCATGAAATGAATTTTTTACACAAAGTATTCTATTTTTTTTTGGTTTTCCTATTGAGTAAAAGTATCTTCTTGCCACTTTTATAGCAACCTCTGTTGCTTCAGTCCCAGAATTCTGAAATATCACTGAGTCTGCGAAGGTTTTTTTGACCAATTTTTTTGCTAACATCTCTCCCTCTGGAATGGTAAATGCGTTTGAAACATGCCAAACTTTTTTTGCTTGTTTATACAATGCTTTAACTAACCTTGGATTTGCGTGACCTAAACTATTGACTGCAATTCCTGAGCAAAAATCTAAATATTTCTTACCATTTGTGGCAACTAAATAGCTTCCAATGCCCTTTTTAAAGGAAATCTTTTTTCTATTATAATTATTCGCTAAAAATGTCATTTAATTTCTAATTTTGTATCCTTTTTTATAAAGGAGGAATGATATGAACCATATAATCAAACCAAATAAAAATAAATATATAAGACTAAATTTAATTGAACCGTCACTACTTCCGATAAAAGAAAATCTCAAACCGTCAATCATATGAAAAAAAGGATTTAAAAAACTTATTTTTTGTAAGATTTCAGGAAGTCTATCAATTGAGTAAAAAGTACCCGACAAAAAGGACATTGGAACAATAATGAAGTTAGTTACAGTTGCCATATTCTCCCATTTATCAGACCACATACCTGCTATAAACCCCATTGCTCCCATAGAAAAAGACGACAGAAATAAAAAAACTGCAAAATAAAGAGGGTTTTCAAGACGGATTTCTATAAAAATACTGAATACTAAGATCGATAAAAAACTTATTAAAATAGACCTTGTAATTGAGGCGAAAATTACAGCGAGAGTTACTTCAAGTGCTGAAAGAGGACTTCCTACCAAATCCACAATATTTCCCATCATTTTTCCTGATAGTATTGAGGATGATGAATGTGCAAAAGATTGTTGAATTATTTGCATACTAATTAATCCAGGCGCTAAAAATTCGATAAAAGGAACTCCTAAAACAACTCCTCTATTTTCACCTATTGCAAGGGAAATGACCATTAAAAACAAAATTGCAGTAATTACAGGTCCTAAAATTGTTTGACCAGATACAATTAGAAAACGAAGTGTCTCTTTTTTATATAAAGAGCAAAAGCCTATCCAGTTAATAAAACTAAATCGTCGTACTCCAATTTTATATTTTTTATTAAGTTCAACCATAAGTATTTATAATTTTCTTTTTAAAAAATTGTTAAGAAATTAAAGAAAGTGCTTGTTTTAATTAGCATTATATGAATTACTATATATAGTATTTTAAGTTAAACATTAACTAAATATTGTAATGAGTTGGACACCTGAAAAAGTAGAAAAACTTAAGGAATTATGGGGAAAAGGAAACACCGCAAGTGAAATTGCTCAGATACTTGGGGGTGTAACCAGGAATGCCGTTATTGGAAAAGCTCATAGATTAAATTTATCAGGAAAAATTCAAACAAAAAAAAGTTCATCTTTAGCAACTAGCAATAATGTCAGTGAAAATAAAATTTCTCGCAAAAATTTAAGAAGAGGAAAGTTCAAATCTTTAATTATAGACAAAGATTTTGAACCTGAAAATCCTAAGCAACTTGAGGAACTTGATGAAAATTCATGCAAATGGCCAATTGGTCACCCCAATGAGGATAATTTTTACTTTTGTGGTAGAACTTCGTTAAAAGATTTTTCATATTGTAAACTTCACTTATTATATGCTTTCCAGCCAAAAAATAGAAAAGAAGACGTTTTGGATAAAGACAAAGATAATGAAGTGCCAAGATTTATTAAAAGAAAGATAAAGTCAGCTTAAATTATTCGCCTAATATTTTCTTTTTAGCTGCAATAAACTCCTCATCACTCAGAATTTTATTTTCGTGTAATTCTTTTAATTCGTTAAGTTTTTTTATTAGGTCTTCTTGATTATCTAAACTGGTTTTATCAGAATTCTCTAAATCTTTATTAGCTTTTTTTGCTTCCATGCCAGTATTTATAGCTCTAAAAGCAAGATATAAAACAAAGCAAAAAATTAGACCGATTATAGTATAAACAACAGATATTATCATAAAGTAAATCTACCCTTTTTTAGAATATTCTCCTTCATTTTTCCACATATAAGAATATTTATTTACTACTTCTTCAAATCTTGATGAGCAATTAAATTCGAAATCATTATTGTTTTTGTATTTGCCAGATAGAACATTATCATATTTCAATAATCTAAGCTGATCATTTGTGATGAGTGGTTTAGGTAAAAGTTCAAAAATATAAGCAGTCATTCTAGCAACTGAGATTGGCATTGGGAGTAGTAGCCTTTTTTTTTCTATTAAAGAAAGAAGTTTTTCTAAAATTTCTTTAAAAGACATTTCCTCTGGTCCAGCGAATTCAATTATGTTTTCCTTAATATCATCAGTTATAATTTTAGTAATAGAATTTGTTAAATCTGAACAAAAAATAGGTCTAAACTTTGTTTTTCCATTGTAGTAAATTGGAAAAATAGGCAATAATCCCAGCAAAGTCATTAATTGGGTCGTAAAATTATCATCGACCGAATATACTATTGAAGGTCTTACAATTACAGCCTTATCAAAGTTATTTAAAATTTCTTCTTCACCTTTTAATTTACTCTGAGCATAAGTTGAGTCTTTTGCATCTTCAATACCAAGAGCAGATAAGTGTACAAATTTTTCTAGTTTATAGGTCGATGCATACCTTGAAATCATTTTTGGAAATTCGACATGTATGTTATTAAAATTATTCTTACCTTTTTCAAATAATATACCAATCAGGTTCACACATAAATCGGCTTTACTAAACAATTTTTCAATCAGTTCATGGTCAAAAATACTTCCCTCAACTATTTCAAGATATCCAGGGTTGGCTTGTGTTTTAAGTATATAGCCCTTTTGATGAATATTTCTTGTTAATGCTGTTACTTTAATATTATTTTTGGTTAAACTTCTAATCAAATTTCTCCCGATTTGACCAGAAGCGCCAAAAATTAGACAATTTTTTGGTTTCATATATAAATAATTACAAGTTTATGGATATAAAAGTTCACAAAACAGATTTACCAGAAGATCTCAATATTGGCAATAGGGTTGCTGTTGACTGCGAATTTATGGGATTGAATTTCCAAAGGGACAAATTGTGCTTAGTACAAATTTCATCGGGCAATTCTGATGCGCACATAGTTCAACTTGACAGAAATGATTATAAAGCTCCTGTTTTAAAAAAAATATTATCAGATAAATCAATTAAAAAGATTTTTCACTTTGCTAGAGCTGACCTTACTTTCATCAAAAAATATCTTATGATTGATGTTTATAATATTGAAGATACCAAACTTCAGTCAAAACTAGCAAGATCATATACTGAAAAACATGGTTTAAAAGATTTGATCAAAGAATTTGTTGGGGTCGATGTTAGCAAACAATATCAAAGTTCTGACTTTGGAGGAGAGCTATCTCAAGCTCAAATAAAATATTGTGCTAATGATGTTTTATATTTACATAAAATTAATGATGCTCTTACAAAAATATTAAAAAGAGAAAAAAGATATGATTTATACGAAGATTGTTTAAAGTTTATTAACACAAGAGTAAATTTAGATTTAGCGTCATTTTCAGATGATATTTGGTCACATTAATGAAAAAAGATATTTATAAAATGATAGCTAAAGAGGTAATTAATACCGAAATAGTTTCCTTAAATAAATTAAAAAATTCCTTAGATAAAAACTTTAAAAAAACCGTTGAAAGAATATTAAACTGTAAAAAAGGGAAGGTAATTTTATCTGGAGTCGGAAAATCAGGAATTATCGCAAAAAAGATAGCTTCCACTTTAGCTTCAGTTGGAACCCCGTCTTTTTTTGTTGATGCGAGCTCTTGTTCTCATGGTGATTTAGGTCAAATTAGTACAAATGATATATTAATACTAATTAGCAATAGTGGCGAGTCCACAGAGTTAAAAAATATTATTCAATTTGCAAACAGAAATAGAGGTATCACATTGATAGGTATAGTTTCAAAAAAAAATTCATTACTATACCGAGCATCCGACATTAAAATATTAACACCAGAAGTAAAAGAAGCTGGTCCAGGTGGAATAGTTCCTACTTCTTCGACAATTGTACAACTAGCAATAGGTGATGCAATTGCAATAGCAACAATGAAACAGAAGAAGTTTGGTCAAAAAGATTTTAAAAAATTTCACCCTTCAGGCAGTTTAGGGTCAAGGTTAAAATCCGTAGAAGACCTGATGTTAACAGGTAAGAAAATTCCATTTATTAATGAAAATTCTAATATGAGTAGTGCATTAAAATTTATTTCTCGAAAAAAACTTGGTGTTTTAGTCGCGCGAAATAGCAAAAAAAAAACTACTGGAATTATCACGGATGGGCAAATAAGACGTACAAGTGAAAAAAAAGGTGATCTAAAACAACTAAAGGTAAGAGATGTAATGACAAAAAATCCAATTTCGGTTGAATCTAATGTTTTGGCAGCTAAAGCTTTATCTTTAATGAATTCAAAAAGAATTACTTTTTTATGTGTTCACCGAAAGAAATATAAAAATAAAACAATTGGTGTTCTTCATATACACAATATTTTGGAGAGTAATATTCAATGACAAAAAAATTTTATATTCAATTTTTTTTAATAGTTATCTTTTTTATTATTTCACTAGGGCTTTTTTTAAAATATTTTAAAAAATCTACTTTAAGTAGTGGTCTTATAACTAGCTTTGAAAAACCTCTCACAAATGAAAGTTTAATAGAGGACCTAAAATATTCTTCAACTGATAAAGAGGGGAATGAGTACAAAATAGAGGCAAAAAAAGGCAATATTGATAAAAATGATCCCGATATACTTTACTTGGAAAATGTCGATGCTTTAATTTCTTTAAATAATTCCGAGTTTATATCAATCTCTTCCAAGTTTGCTAAGTACAATACGAAAAATTATGATACGTTATTTAATAATTCCGTTTCTGTTGATTATGGAGAACATTTTTTGAAAAGTGAATTTTTAGATTTGTCTTTTGAAAAAAATTTAGTTTCTATATATGATAATGTTCGTTATTTGGGTGGGATTTCGTCCTTAAGTGCTGACAGAGCTGAAATCGATATATTAAGCAAAAAAACTAAGATTTTTATGGAAAATTCTAATAAAAAAGTTCAAATAAATAGTAAATCAAAAAATGGCAATAATTAAAAAATTTAGGATTAAAAGTTTTAAGCAAAAAAAATCAATTTTGAAATTAGACAATGTTTCACTGTCCTTTGGAAAAAGGCAGATTTTGGAAAATATTAATTTTGAAATTAATAAAGGAGAAATTTTCGGAATGCTTGGCCCTAATGGAGTTGGAAAATCAACAATTTTTAATCTTATAACTGGTCTTATTTCACCTGAGAAAGGATCAATTTTTATTAGTGGTGAAAAAGTTAATAATTTTCCAATATTTCTTAGAACTACCAGATTTAAAATAGGTTATGTGCCGCAATATGGTGGTTATTTTTATGATCTCTCTTTATTTGAAAACTTAAAAGCTGTTGGTGAAGTTTTAATCGAAAACCCAAGAGATAGGATTGAAAAAATAAACTATCTTACTTCAAAATTTGATCTTGAGTCTATAAGAGATATTAAAGCAAAGTTTCTATCAGGAGGACAGAAGAAAAAACTAGTAATTGCAATGGCTCTTCTTGGAAATCCCGAGCTATTACTGCTAGATGAATGTTTTGCAGCTTTAGATGTAATGACAATTAAAATGTTGCAGCAAATAATAGTCAATCTTCAATCTGAAAACAGAATAACGATTTGCATATGTGACCATCAAGCACGAGATCTCTTATCTTGTGTGGATGTAGCAATAGTTTTATCAGATGGTAAAGTAATTGCAAAAGGTACGCCTTCAGAGTTAGTAAAAAATCCCAATGCTCAAACTGCATATTTTGGTGACTCTTTCAAATTTAATTAATAATTGATGGGAAAAAAACTATTTATAAAACACAGACACAACTCTTTCAATCAAACAGTATTAGTCGATGGTGATAAAAGTATTTCAATAAGGGCTCTGTTACTTGCAACCCAAGCTCACGGCAAAACTTTAATAGAAAATATTTTATTATCTGAGGATATAATCAATTCAATTAATTGCTTAAAAAAATTAGGTATTAAAGTTAATTTAAACAAAAAAAAATGCTATGTATTTGGAAATGGCATTAATGGATTTAATTATAAAAAAAATATTGTCTTAGATGCTGGAAACTCTGGAACATTTGCAAGATTAGTCTTGGGACTTTTAATAAAATCTCCTTACTACATTAAGTTGATAGGTGACAAAAGTTTATCTCGAAGAGATTTTGGAAGAGTTATTTTGCCCCTTCGGGAGATTGGTGCAAACTTCAAGGTAGGTATAAAAAAAACTTTGCCAATAAAAATCATAGGTACTAACTCAGTAAATCCAATACGTTATTTTGAAAACAGAGGATCGGCACAGTGTAAAAGTGCGGTCATGTTAGCAGCATTAAATTCGCCAGGACAAACTATAATTAACGCGAAGAAATCTCGAGATCATACTGAAAATATTTTTAAACATTTGGGTATACCTATTTCTATTCATAAAAAAAAGAATACTGATGAGATAAAAATAAATGGCCAAAAAAATTTTAAATCTTTCAACTACACTGTTCCCTCTGATCCAAGTTCCTGTGCATTTTTAATTGTATTAACACTTTTATCAAAAAATTGTGAATTAAAAATTAAGGACGTGAATGTAAACCAATCCAGAATTGGATTTATTAAAATTTTAAATCAAATGGGAGCTAATATTAAAATTAAGAATATCAAAGAAAGATATGGCGAAAAACGAGCAGATATTCAAGTTAAAAGTCAATCAAATTTAAAAAAGATTAATTGTCCTTCAAGACTTAATAGTAATTTGATTGATGAATTTCTAATAATATTTCTTGTTGCTGCAAAAGCCCAAGGGATATCAAGTTTTTCAAAACTCGATGAGCTCGATAAAAAAGAAAGTCCTAGATTAAAATTAGGATCAAAATTGTTAAATCAAATAGGGATAAGAACTATATTAAAAAAAAACTCAATAAAAATTTTTGGAAATCCCAAAATAAAGATAGAAAGATCAATAAACATAAGCCAATATTATAAAGATCACAGAATATTTATGACTTCGGTAGTTGCAGCTTGTACATTTGGTGGTAATTGGAGAATTAATGATCCAGATTCTTATAAAAGTTCATTTCCCTCTTTTTTAAAAATTTTAAAAGAATTAGGTTATAAATTTAAAATTACTAAATAGATCTCATCTTAAATCTTAAAAAAACCTCTAATATCTTTAATTGAAACAACTATTTGTGACTTGATTAATTCTTTTTTTTTATCTAAAACATCGAGATTTTTAAAAATTATGGAAATATTTAAAAGCGTTAAAACTGAAGCATCTAAAGAATTTGAAAAATTACTAGATTCTCAATTTTCAAAAACTCAAAGTCTGGTTGAAGGTAAAATAATTGAAGGTGTGATAACTAAAATAACGGAAAAGTTTGTTTTTTTGGACTGTGGTTTAAAATCCGAACCAATAATAGATTTGAACGAATTAAAGGCGATTGGACTTGAAAAAAAAATTATAATTGGTGGAAAAATTCCAGTTTTGTTAGAAAGACTTGAGGACAAAAATGGTGAAATTGTTGTTTCAGCAAGTAAAGCTCAAAAAATTAAAGGTTGGGATGTTTTAGTTAAAGCATTTGAAAAAAACGAGCCCATAATAGGTAAAATTACAAGTAAGTGTAAAGGTGGAGTAATCGTTGAACATGTAGATACAGGCTCTTTGATGTTTTGTCCGGGATCCCAAATTTCTGATACACCCTTAAAAGATATCTCTCATTTAATGAATGAGCCACAAAAGTTCGCTTTAATAAAGATGGATAAAATAAGGGGCAATGCATGTGTTTCACGAAGACAAATAATTTCATCAAGTAAGAAAGAGGACAAAGCAAAGATTATTGAAAAATATAAAGTTGGTGACATTATTAAAAATGCAATAGTAAAAGGATATAGTTCTTTTGGATGTTTTTTTAATGTTAATAATGAAATTGATTGTCTTGTACATTTACAAGAGATTAGCTACTCAAGAGTAAATCACCCTGAGGAAATTTTTACAATTGGTGATAAACATGATCTACTGGTTATTTCTGTTGATAAGGAAAAGCTACAAGTTGGATGCTCAATTAAACAGCTATCCCCTGATCCGTTTGAAAAAATTACGAACTATGAATTGAATAAAAAGTATGAGGTCAAAGTAATTAAACTTATGGACTTTGGCGCATTCTGCGAATTAGAACCCGGGCTGACCACACTCTTGCACTCAAGTGAAATTAGCTGGACAAGAAAAAACGTATCTCCTAAAAAAACTTTTAAAGTTGGAGATAAAATCATGTGCGTGATAACCGAAATTGATAAAGAAAAAAGAAGGATTGCGATATCTCATAAACTAACAATTGATAATCCTTATAAAGTTTTAAATGAAAAGAATCCAGTCGGAAGCACGATTGAGGGAACGGTAAGTAGCTCAAATGATTATGCAATTTATCTAAAGCTTGATGGTTACGATATAGATGCGTTTCTGCATTGTAATGATCTTAGTTACACAAAGGATCCAGAGACAGAGTTAAAAAATTATAAAATCGGAGACAAAATAAAAGTTAAAGTTTTAGAAATCAAAGATGATCAACAGAAGGTAAGAGTTGGCTTAAAGCAAACTCAAAAAGATCCTTTTGATTATTTCAAAGATAAAAAAATAAATGAAACTATCACTGTAAAAATTATATCATCTGACAGCAAAGGTCTGACAGTTCAGCCAGAGGGTTGTGATATGAACATTTTGATAAAAAAATCTCAAATAGCCGTAAGTGCTAGTGATGCTCGGCCATCAAGATTTGTTGGTGGTGAAAGAATAGACTGTGCTATAGCTGATGTAAGTTTAGAGAAGAGAAAAGTATCTTTAAGTATTAAACTTCTTGAAGAAATTCAAAATAAAGAAGCGGTAACTAAGTTTAGCTCCCCACTATCTGGAAAAAATCTACCTTTTTCAACTTTATCTGATAAACTAAAAAAAAAAGATAAAGAAAAAAAGTAGGTTAAAAAAAATTGCCGGCAACTAAATCAGATTTAGTAAAACAATTATCAAAAAGTTATCCTAACTTATTAAAAAAAGATTTGGAAAAATTTTTTGATGTTTTTATAAACGAAATCAAAATAGCTTTAAAAAATGATGAAAGAGTTGAGCTTCGAGGATGGGGTGTTTTTTCTACTAAAAATCAAAAAAGCAAAATCTCAAGAAATCCAAAAACTGGAGAGAAAGTAATAGTTAATGAAAAAAAAAGTATTAACTTCAAAATGTCAAAAGATCTTTTTAATGAGATAAATGATGAATAAAAAAAAAATATTTATTGCCGTTGACACAAACGATATCCCTGTAGCAAAGAAAATAATAAGAAATACACAAACAAATAAAATTAAAGTTGGCTATAAGTTCGGTCTTGAGTTTTTTTACTCAAAAGATGGTAGAAGATTTCTCTCAGATTTAAAAAAACAAACAATATTCTTAGACTTAAAACTTAACGATATCCCTAATACTGTGAGATCAGCAATGAGGTCATTGAAATATTTAAAGATCTCTTATTTAACTGTTCATCTAAGTTCAGGACTAAGTGCCTTAAAAGCTCTAAAAAGAGAGGGTAAGAGAATAAAAATTACTGGAGTAACAACTTTAACTTCTTTAGACAACAAGGATTTGAAAGAAATTGGTTATACCAAAAAGGTAAATGAATTGGTAATGCATCAAGCCAAGCTAGCTAAAAAAGCAAAATTAGATGCAATAGTTTGTAGTGGACATGAAATAAAGTCTGTGAAGAAGGTATTTAAAAAGGAGATAATTACACCTGGAATAAAAATTCAAAATACTACTAATGATCAGAAAAGAATTATGAAACCTAATGATGCTTTTGCAGCAGGAAGTGATTGGTTAGTAATCGGGAGATCAATTACAAAAGGAAATATTAAAAAAAATTTTCAAAATCTGTTAAAAATTTTAGAGGATTGATGCAATCTAAGATTTGTGGAGTCAAAGATAGTAAAACATTAAATTTTTTAATAAATTATATATATCCTCCAGAATTAATTGGTTTTATTTGTAATTATCCAAAATCTAAAAGATTTATTGATATAAAGTCTCTTCAAAAACTCATAAAAGTTGATAATAAAAAATCACAATTTGTATCCGTCTTAGTCAAGCCTGATAAGTTTATATTGGATGAGATGCAGAAACTAAACTTTGAGTATTTTCAGATTTATGATTGTACCCCTGATGAAATAAAATTGATTAAAAAGAAATACAACAAAAAGATTATTTCTGCAATTACTGTCGAGACAAAAGAGGATATTCTTAAATATAAGAAATACGAAGATTGTTCTGATATAATATTATTTGACAGTAAGGGGTATGAAAAATCATTAGAATTTGACCACGCTTTAATGGAAAATGTGCCGGTCAATGTTAATAGGATGATAGCTGGAAACATTAAACACAACGATAATCTTGATAAGTTTATGAAAATTTGTAATTATATTGATATATCTGGGGGCGTAGAGACATCTGGATTAAAAGATATTTCTAAAGTAAAAATTTTCTTAGACAACGTTAAAAAATTAAATGATTAAATTAAAGAAAAAGATCCCTCTTATTGACCAGCACGATAAGTTTGGATTTTATGGGGATAAATTTGGTGGAAACTATTGTGCAGAGACAATGCGAAAACCCATTGAGGATTTATCTAAGCTTTTTGAAAAATTAAGAAAAGATAGAAAATTTCTTAAAAAAAGGGATCATTATTTTAAACATTATCTTGGAGGTGAAACACCCTTTTTTAAATTAGAAAATTTAACTAGACATTTAGGTGGGGCACAAATTTGGTGTAAAGACGTATCAGCTATAAATGGTGACGCGCACAAAGCATATCATGCAACTGTGAATGCTTTAATTTGTAAAGAAAGTGGTAAACGCTACATAGCAGGAGATACCGGTGCCGGAATGTTCGGAAAAAATCTTGCGATGGCAGCAAAAAAAATGAATTTAAAGTGCAAAATTTTTATGGGAACAAAGGATATTTCTAGACAAGCACCTAATGTAAAATTCATGCGTGACGCAGGTGCTGAAGTTGTGCCAGTTGACTCAGGATCAAAGACTTTGGTGGACGCTGTTTCTGAGTGTATGCGCCACTATGTTTCAAACTGTGATAATACCCATCTTGCTGTGGGCTCAGCAATAGGGTGTAATATTTTTTTGAAGATTTGTGCATGGTCAACTTCTCAAATTTCTAGAGAATTAAAAAAACAATTAATTAAAGAGTTTGGTGAAATACCAAAACTTAAATTAATCAATGTCATAGGTGGGGGAAGTAGCGCTCTAGGATTTTGGAATGAGTTTATAGATCACGACAAAAAACATGTTGAGCTAATTGGTGTTGAGGCAAAGTATGCTGCACCTCTATCTACAAATGCAAAAGTCGCTATTTTACATGGAGCTGCACAATATTGTTTGACTGATAAAGAAGGTCAAATAGCAGAAACCCATTCATTAAGTGCAGGTTTAGATTATCCAGGTTCGAGTCCCTTACATGGATTGTTAAAAGACTCTGGAAGAGCGCGATACACTAATGCTTCAGATAAAGAAGCATTAGCTGCTTTCAAGTTAATTACTAAATTAGAAGATATAAGACCAAGTTTGGAACCAGCGCATGCATGGAGTGAATGCATTCGTTTAGCTCCAAAATTGAAAAAAAGTGATGTGATTGTAGTCAACAATTGTGGAAAAGGCTACAAAGATAAAAAAATTTATATTGAGCAATTAGGATATTATCCCAAATGAAAAATTCTATTAACAATGCCTTTAGGGTTGCAAAAAAAGAAAATAGACCTGCATTAATATCTTATACAGTTTGTGGTGATAATACTAAGGATAAATCTCTACAAATACTCAATTCAATATCAGGGGATTTGGATATTGCAGAATGGGGAATACCTCATAATTGCCCAACTGCCGATGGTAAAGATATTCAAAATAGTTCTTACAGAGCCTTGCAAAATGGTATTCGATTAAATGATATTTTTAAACTTGTAAAAAGATTTAAAAAAACAAAACCATCAAAACCAATGATATTAATGGGTTACTACCAAATGATATTTAATTATGGAGATAAAAAATTTATTCGAAAATGTAAAGAGGCTGGTGTTGATGGGTTAATTGTTGTTGATTTATCATTTCCTGATAATAAAAATTTTGCTAAATTATGCAAAAAAAATTCCATTTGTTTTGTTCAACTAATAGCCCCAACGACAACAGTCAAAAGAATGAAAGAGATAATAAAGAGTTCACATGAAATGATTTATATGATTTCAAGTATATCAACTACAGGGTCTGCATTAAAATATAGTATAAAAAGAATTATAAAAAATTATAATGTTATAAAAAAAATCAAGCCATCAAAAAATGTTGTTATAGGTTTTGGTATTACCGAGAAAACTATTTCGGATCTAAGATCTGCTGACGGTCTAGTTGTTGGTAGTGCAATTTGTCGAGAAATAACAAGAAGTTTAAAAGATAGACAAAATCCTGTCACAAATGTAAGTAAATTAGTTAGGAAACTAAAAAACAATATTATATGAATTGGTTAAAAAAAACTCTTAGATTCGGTGAAAAGATAAAGCAGTTATTAAAAAAAAGACCGTCAAAGACTGATATAGAAAACAGTGATTGGGCATCTTGCTGTAAAGGTCCAATTTTAAAAAAAGATCTGGAGGATAATTTGTGGGTGTGTCCGGGTCCATGTGGAAAACATTTTAGAATCAGTTCTAACCAAAGATTTGATCTTTTTTTTGGAAAAAATAATTATGAAATATTAAAAACCCCAATACCTGCCGATGATCCTTTAGAATTTGAAGACTCTTCTCCATATGTTAAAAAGTTAAATGCTGCCAGAAAAAAAACTAACCAAGATTGTGCAGTTATGATCGCTAAAGGTAAGGTTGAGAATGTAGATGTAATAGCTGGTGCAATCAATTTTGCTTTTATGGGTGGTTCGATAGCAACAAGTGAAGGTGAAGCAATTATTTTCGGTGTTCAAAAAGCCGTAGAAGAAAAAAAACCTTTCATAATTTTTACTTGTGGTGGTGGTCAAAGAATGCATGAAAGTCCCTTGGCCCTTGCACAAATGACAAGAACAACCATGGCAATTAATGAACTTAAAGAAAATAAGTTGCCTTATATAGTATGTCTTACAGATCCAACTGCTGGAGGGATCACTGCTTCTTTTGCGATGCTTGGAGACATTCAAATATCTGAGCCTGGAGCCTTGATCGCATTTGCAGGAAGAAGAGTTATAGAGGGAACGGTGAAAGAGGAATTGCCTGAAAATTTTCAAAAAGCAGAACATGTTCTCGATTGTGGTTTTGTAGACAACATAATACCTCGTAAAGATTTGTCGAAAAAAATTGGTAAGGTATTATCTATATTGCTAAAGAAAAATTCTGAAGTAAATTCAGAGAATAATGAACAAACTCCAGAATTTAATATCGGAACTAGAGAAGCATCATAAAAAGAAATTAGACCTATCCCTAGGTCGAACTTTTAATCTTTTAAAAAAACTTGGTAACCCTCAGGATAAACTTAATAATATAATTACAGTAGTAGGAACGAATGCTAAGGCAAGTATGTCATACAGTCTAAAGGCAATTCTTAATCAAGCTGGATTAAAGTGTAATATGTACACCTCTCCACATCTTCAATCCTATACTGAACGTTTTGTATTTAATGATGCTGAAATTGATGAAGAAAATCTTTTTAAATTGTTAGAGGATACAGAAAAAGTCTTAGGAGATGATAATGCGACTGTTTTTGAAATACTTACATGTGCTTTTTTAAAATATGCGGAAAACTTTAAAGATAATATTAATATTATTGAGGCTGGATTATTTCACCAATTCGATAGTACCAATGTTTTTAAAAAAAATTTAATGACATTAATTGGTGTAATACATAACGATCATTTTCAATGGTTAGAAAATAAGAGTATTGACGGAGTTATACATGAAAAAACTTGTAAACTTTTAAACTCTAATATTTTTGTAAACAAACAGGTGAATGATGAGATAGGTAAAAAAGTGGAACAATCTTTAAATCAAAATACATCAAATAAATATTTTTTTGGAAAAAACTTCAATATCTCAAGATCAGATAATAGCTTCATTCAATACCAAGATGATATTGGTGAATTGATATTACCAGAACCCAATATTCTAGGAGACCATCAACTTTATAATATTAGTACTTCAATTGCAGCGTCTAGAAAAATATTTAACATTAAAGATCAAGATATCAAATCAGGTATTCAAAATATCTCCCTTAGAGGAAGATTACAGGAAATAAAGTCAGGAAAACTCAAAAAAATTGCAGGTAATAATAGATTGGTAGTTGATGGAGGCCACAATGTTTCAAGCAGTTATGTTATTGCAAACTGGATTAAAAACCAAAATCAAAAAGTTAATCTCGTTGTAGCTATGATGAAAGATAAAGAACATCAAAAATTTATGAAATCTTTTGAAGGTCTAGTTAATTCAGTTACTTTAATTGATATTCCTAATCAGGATGGAGGGATTTCTAAAAATAAATTTAAAGAAAAGATAAGTAATCTCAATTTTAATTTAAAAATTTCAGATAGTATCGATGGTGCAATTCATTTAAACTCAAAGGATATTAACACTATTACATTAGTTACAGGATCACTTTATTTAATTGGGGAAGTTTTAAATTTAAATTAAGTATTTTCTTTAATCCAAGAAACAATATTAGATTTAGTGGTTGCTCCAACTTTTGTTGCCTTTAATTCTCCGCCAGAAAATAGGAGCATAGTTGGTATACCTCTGATTCCGTATTTTGTTGGAGTATTAGGTTCGTTATCAATATTGTGTTTTGCAATTACAACATCAGACATCTCATTAGAAATTTCTTCTAAGATTGGTCCGATTTGTTTACAAGGTCCACACCACTCTGCCCAGAAATCAACTATAACTGGTTTGCCAGCCTTAATAACTTCTGCTTCGAAGTTTTCATCTGTTACGTTTACAGTAGCCATAGTATTTATATATAAAGATTGGATTTATATTCAAGCCCAAAATGATTAAAATTTATTTTATCCACATTAAACATTTTGATATTTCTTCTCAATGGACATTACAAAATTATTTAGTTGGTCCAAAAATTTGAGATTTTTCTCATCATTTTCATTGGTAAACTTATCTCTTAAATTGTCGCACTCAAAATAAAATTCTTTGCAAGTCCACCACTTCTCTTTTTTATCACTAAGAATTCTCTTAGCTATATCTCGCTTCACCTGTTTTAAAATAGATTCGGGCAGAACATGTGGAGCTTCTTGAAATATTATCTTTTTACCAAATCCAACAAGTCTTTCATCCTCAAACTTATCCAGTAATCTTAGTTTATCTGACCAAGATGCCTCGTGCCATTTTGAGAATAAATTTGTATCTTTGTTTGGAGTGAACTTTTTATATATGCTCTCCTCTGGAAGTATATCTTCTTGAGATTTTGATTGTTCTTTTTCTTCAGCAATTTCTCTTAAAGCGGTTAATATATTTTCTGAAAACTTTTCGTTACTGTTTACTAATTCAGCTCTTTTTATCAGTATGTTTCTATCTATTGCATTGTAGGGTTCAACATCCATACCAAATTTTTTATCCAAAATTATAGGTGCTTTATTTGATCTGATAGTTCTTAAAAACTTGGGTGATTTTTTCATCTCAGCTTTTAAATCGTTGATCGACATTTTAAGAAGAGGCTCTACATCAACCCTTAAGTCGACTGCTTGTCCCCACTGATATATCGGATGGGTACAAAATTTCGGGTGTAGAGGAGCACAAAGGTAAAGTCTTGATTTTCCATAGAAATACTCATTTAAAGTAATAATCTTTTCTTTTTTAATAATTGTTTCTGTGTCTAACTTATTTGCAGTTTTTAAAAAATCGTTCCAAGTTTTCGGCTGCTTTTTCTTAATTAAGTCTAGTACTTTAAGTGTGAGCTCAGCATCAAAAATTGCACTATGAGCTCCGCCGGATTCAAAACCATTCATTCTTGCTAAAGACTCTAATTTCATCACTGCGTTACCCTTCTCGTTAATTTCAGTGTTTAATATTTTATTATCAATAGCAAAAGCACCTCTTGCTATATTTAGTCCATCGTGTCTTTTGTTTGGTGAGGCATTAGTAATGTAGGGGTATCTAATACCCTTAAAAAACTCTTTTCTAATCATTTCATCATCAAAACCTATGTTTGACCATCCCATGAAGATTGCGGGACTCCACTTTTTAAAAATTGTTTCAACTTGATTTAACATCTGATAATGGCTTAGGTTCGTTTTTGTTAGCAAATCTACGTTTGTTTTATTAACGAGCAGCGCCATACACTGAGGTATTTCACCTTCGGGAAGTCTACATCTTAGATTGAATCTGTCTTTTTCTTTAAAGTTTTCATCAACTAATATTCCTCCAATTTCAATTATGCTGCCAAAATCAGTGGAAGAACTTGATGATTCAATATCCCAAATAACAATATTCAATTTTTTCCTTTTATTTTAATGCTTTTTGTGAAGAGGATATGATCTCGCATCTAAACAAGTAGCAAGTAAATTTGTTAATATATTAATTTAATAATTTGTCAATTTCATTTGACAAAAAGGTTGTAAAATTTTTCAACTCTCTCAAGAAATTTATTTTGATAATCTAAAAGTTCATTACCTTCAATTTTAAAATCTTGAAATAGTCTATCTACCGTACACATCAAAACAACTCCCTGAGTAATGTTGGAGTTATAAACTGTGTTATGCGCTAATGAATATGCCCCTATTTGTAAAAAATAGTCTTCAATATACTCTTTCTTTTTTGGTTTATTACTTTGTTTAAAATCTAAAATTGTCTCTCTACCTTCATAAACACCTATACAGTCAGCTGTGCCAGCATATTTGTTAGGATAATATAGTGTTGCTTCAGCACCCCAAACTTCTGTTAGTTTATTTTTTAGACCATTGTCTATAATTTCTTCTGCCATTTTTTTTGTGTGATTGTTATCATCAATTAAATCTTGATTAAGCTTTCCATGTAGAAACTCTTCAATAAACTTGTGAATTGAGCTACCTCTACTTGATGCTTCTTTTTTAATTCTATCTGCCTCAAGCTTTCCGACTCTCTCCTTCCATGCAGCTAATGCAGCTTTGTCCTCTTCACTTTTTGTTGCTGAAAGTATAGTTGTAACAGATGGTAAGTTAGATCCATCTAAAGAGTAGTGCCTTTTTCCTTGAATTAATGCTCGAGTAGAACTTGGATAATTAAATTTTTTATTCCATTCCATTTGAGCTATTATATTTGTTTTTTAATTTGAAATGAATTAGTTTTTAGCTTGTTTGGGTTGTTTACTAAGCTTTTCTACATTCTCTGTATTGATAGCTCTTTCAATCTGCTCTGGATCTTTTATATTTTCTAGTGTCCGCGTAATAGATCTGGCGTCTTTTCCAAAACTGTCGACGACTGTCATAGCCTCCTCTAATTTTTTTCTTAATTTATAAATGTTATCAAAATGAGTTGAAAATCTAGTACTGATTGTTTTTAAATGATCATAGATTTCTGTTGCGTGCTTTTGAACTTTCAAAGTTTGAAATCCCATATGAAGAGATTGCAAATAAGCTGAGAGAGTATTTGGTCCTAAAATTACAACTTTATACTTTCTCATTATCTCTTGCGTCAAGAGCTCTTTATTAACAGGGTCTTGGTAAGAGCTTAATTCTGAAAATAAACTTTCTGTTGGAGCATAAACAATTGCGAAGTCTGTAGTTTTAGGAGGGTTTATATATTTATCATTAACTGATTTTGCTTTGTCCCTAAAAGCTTTTGCTAAATTTTTTCTTGCATCAGCAGCGGCCTTTTTATCCTCATCTTTAAATGCATCCTCTATGGCTTTAAATTTATCTACAGGAAAATGACTATCTACTGGTACAAGCACATCCTCTTTAAGTTTGATAGCAAACTCAACATTTTCACTCGTATCTTCTTTCATTTTAACATTAGACAAATATTGTGAAGCTGGTAACAAATCCTCTAATAAAGATCCTAAACTGAATTCAGCTAATGTTCCAAATTTTTTCACCCCTGCAAGTATCTTATTTATGCCCCTTTGGCTTTCATTTAAATCTTTTACCTGCATATTAAATGCTTCAACTTTTTGATTTACTGATGTTAGTGTCTGAGTCATATCTCTTGTGACATCTTTAGATAAACTGTTAAAAGATGCACTCATTGTATTAAATGAACTATTAATACTATCCCTTAAATTATTAATTTCTTGAGAATTATCTTTTGGTTCCGATTTATTTCTCCTCTGAGTAATTAATAGGTAAATTATTATTACCATTAAAACTAAAATTAAATATAATATCGAATCTTGCATGCTATCAATTATGAATATTCCTATTTTATCAAAGTATACAAGTAAAAAAATTAAAAAAACAAATGAAATTGTAATATAATTAATTAAAATAATGGAATTTCAATTAATCTTTAAAATAATAATTATAGTAGGCGTTTTAATAGCTGTTTATATAACTTTAAGAAATTTAGATATAATTAAAATTATTCTTATCTATCTTAAGGACTTGTTACTAAGAAAATAACTTGATAATATTTTTTAAACCTTTTTTTGAAAAACTTTTTTTTGATGAAAAAACACACGCCTGAGATTTCAAAATTTCACCGTCTTTAAGTATACGCAAATTGTTACTTTTAATCGTTTTCCCAGTAGAGGTGATGTCAGAAATCAAATTTGCTGAACCAGTAAAAGGATAAACTTCCGTAGCGCCCAAACTTTCGACAATTTGAAATTGAGTTACACCTTTTGAAAATAAGAAATCTCTAGTCAGATTGGGATATTTAGTTGCAACTCTAAGTCTTTTCTTTTTTTTGTCTCTAAATTCAAACGCAATTTCTTCTAAGTCTGCAACTGTTTGAACATCAATCCACGGATCAGGAATAGCAACAACTAGATTTGCTTTTCCGAAATCGTATTTTTTAACAAGGTTTATTTTTTTTTGTGTATTAAATTCACTTTCTTTAAATAAGTCAAAACCAGAAAAACCTATATCTAGAGAACCATCCCCTAGTCTTTCTATAATCTCTCTAGCATGTAAATATAACATTTTTAAATTTTTTTTATTTTTAATTGATCCAATGAGATCCCTTTCCCCTCTTTCTGAAATAAGTTTTAGTTTTTTTCTTTTAAAAATCTTTAAAACGTCTTTCCTTAATCTGCCTTTGCTTGGTATACCTATGTTAATTGTATTTTTCATAATTTACTTTAAGTTTATTGCTGCCCCAACAGCTGGCACTTTTTTTTTCGATCCTAAATCAGAAATTAATTGATCATATCTTCCACCATTAAATATATTTTTATTTTTATTTTTTGATTTAATATCAATTTTAAACACCATGCCTGTATAATATTCGAGTTGTCTTCCGAAGGACGTTGAAAAAATTACATTAAGCTTTGAAACTTTTTTATTTGATAATGGAAAATATTTTTGATCGACTGCTAAATTAATTTTATTTTTTTTAAAAAATTTATTTAATTCCTGTGCTGCTTTGTTGATTGGACATTTGATCTTTAAAAAACCTCTAATAATTTTAGAAACATTTCTACCCTTGCTTGGGCGTCTTGGGTCTTTAATCTTTTTATCAAACCTCTTTAAAATTTCATCAATGGATCTACCAGCAATTATTGATGACTTATTTTCTTTGGTCATTTTTAAATAACGTTTTTTATCAATCTCTACAATTGTTGGATCAACATCTGAGTTTGTCTCTAATCTTTTCAACAAGTCGTTGAAATAGCTTTCTCTCCAAAAATGTCTTGAAAGTCTCAACTTCCATCTCTTAGGGATATCCAATTTTGAGATTAAAAGATTAAATATTTCCACATTTCCTATTGTCAATATGCCTGTAGAATACTTTAAGTTTTTTATTGATTTAATAGAAGTATCAATTATTTCTTTATCATCTTTTTTCTCGTTTTTTGAACCAATAATTTCAAATCCAATTTGGTCTCTAATAATTGAGTCTTTTTTATTATTTGATTTTCTATATGCCTGACCGCTATAAAATATTTTTTCTTTAGTTTTAAGATTGTTTTCAAGGTACCTAAGGCAAGAAACTATTGTTAAATCAGGTCTTAAACACAATTCGCTTCCATTTTGATCGATAAATGAAAAGATAAACTTTCTAAAATTTTCGCCTGATCTTTGAACTATGTGATTAGCTTCAATTACAGATGGTAATTCAATGTATTTAAATCCTTTAGATTTTACAGATCTAAGAATTTTTTCAGATAAATTTTTTGATTTCATTGATTAAATTTTCTTTTGAAAATGTAACTTGATTATTTTCTCCTTTAACCCCAAGAAGATTTTTCAAGGTGATGTTGTTATCTTTAAATTCATTTTCCCCACAAATTACAGCGACCGAACACCCTCTTTTATTGGCATAAGTTAATTGTTTCCCTAGATTTTTTTTACTGTCTAAAAAGATTTCTGAATTAATATTATTTTTTCTCAAAGTTTCTAAAATTTCGTAATAATTTTTTAAATATTTTTCATCCATCACGCAAATAATAACTGGCTTTTGTTCGTTGATTTCTGGGTTTAATTGCATCATCGCAAATAACAATCTATCAACACCAATACTTACACCTGTACCAGGTATATCTACTCCCTTAAATCTAGATATTAATTTATTGTATTGTCCTCCAGAGCAAATGCTTCCAATATCTACTTCTTTGCCTTTGTTATTTTTTGCTTTAAAACTAAGATTAGTTTCAACACAAAAACCATCATAATATGCAAGACCTCTTACAATTGAAAAATTAGTTTTAATTTGACCAGAATAATTTCCAAATTTTAAAATTTCCAGAAGATCTTCTAATTCTTTAATTCCCTCTTGTGTTAAAGGATTTTTAAAATTTTGTTTAAGTTTACTCAAATCATTAACCTTTAAAAAATCTAAAATCTTAGATACTTGGTCATCACTTAGATTAGCACCTTTTGTAATTGCACCACTTTTATCTTTTCTCTCTTTTTTTAACAAATCCTCAACTCCTCTTAATCCAAAACCAGGTTTATCAAGCTTGTCTATAGCTCTCATAACCTTGGTCTGTTTAGTGTCTGGAATATTTAGATCTTTGATTATACCTTGAATTATTTTTCTGTTGCTGACGTTAATGATAAATTGATCTGTTTTTAAACCACACTCTAACAATGTGCTTGCAATTAAATTACATAATTCTGCATTCGCTTGAGCTGGGTTAACATTTCCTACAATATCACAATCTGCTTGCGTAAATTCCCTGTATCGCGCATTTCCAGCTTTCTCATTTCTAAAAACATTTTGGATTGCATATCTTTTATATATTGATGGAAGATCTTGATTGTTTAGAGCAACAAATCTCGCTAGTGGACTTGATAAATCATAACGAAGGGTAATATCTTTAGTTCCGTCTTTAAAAGAAAATACATCAGACATAGGATTACTTTCGTCCTCTGCGAGAAAGGATCCAATATTTTCTGCAATTTCAAAAGATGGGGTTTCCAAAGGGTCAAACCCGTATTTTATAAAATTATTCTCTATAACTTTTAAAAGTTTCTTTTTAAGAAGTAATTTTTTATTCCACCTATCTTCAAATCCCTGAGGCAACCCAGGAGTTAATTTATTTTCTTTACTCATTTTTTTGGTACCCTGGCTTGGGATCGAACCAAAAACTGAAGTTCCACAAACTTCCGTGATAACCATTTCACCACCAGGGCCTATGTTTATTTTATATTAATTGTTGTTAAATTTAAATTTATTAAATAATTAAATAGCTAGCGTGCAGCCAGCATGTGTATGATGTCTGTGAAGAGAATTGAACTTATTATTTAATAAAGTCATAGAGCTTAAATAGCATTTAATTCTAAAAATACAAGAATGAATTGTACAGGAATAGCAAACCCTGTGGGTTTTATACTCCTATACAATAATGATGAATTAGAATTAAGAGGTTTTTTGCAGTTTTACTGCGGCAGGACCTTTTTCTCCGTCTTCAACTTCAAATGTAATTTCGTCACCTTCGTTTAAGAATCTTAAACCAGCTTCTCTAACAGCAGAAGCATGCACGAATACATCTTTTTCTTTATCTTCTCGTTCAATGAAACCATATCCTTTTTTTCCATTAAACCACTTTACTTTACCTTTTAGACTCATTTTACTCTTTCTTTATTAGTTTATCTTTGTTTATACAAAGAAGGTGTTTTGTTATTAGATTTCTAAATTAGATGCAAGTGATTTAATTGTCTATTATTGAGCTTTTTGGTGGTGGCCTTGGTAAGAATCGCACTTACGACACATACCTTTTCAGGGTACTGCTCTACTACTGAGCTACAAGGCCTTTAAAATCTAAATGTTATACGACCCTTTGTAAGATCATATGGAGTTACTTCTACAGTAACATTATCTCCCTGCAAAACTCTAATTCTGTTTTTTCTTAATTTTCCAGCTGTATGCGCTGTAACAATGTGATTATTTTCTAATTTAACCCTAAACATTGCATTGGGCAAAAGGTCTATTACCTTTCCTTTAAATTCCAAAGAGTCTTGTTTTGACAAATTTATAATTCTCCTAATCTTTTTTTAATTGATTTAGCATGTCCATCTAAACCTTCATTAGTTGCAAGAGTTATAACTGATGGACCAAGAGTTTCAATACCCTTTTTTGATAAATTTATGTATGAAATTTTTTTAATGAACTCTGAAACACTTAATCCACTTGAGTATTTACTGGTCATATTAGTTGGAAGAACATGATTAGTGCCCGGTACTCCATAATCTGTCATTGCCATCACTGCATATTTTCCCAAGCAAATAGAGCCTGCATTCTTAATTTTTGGAATTAAAGACTTATAATTTTTTATATTAAGCTCTAAGTGCTCTGGGCCCACCTTATTAATTATTTCTGCAATTCTATTTTCTGAATTTTCGTAGATTAGTATGCCATTCGTCATTAAACTTTTTTTTGCAATTGAGCTTCTTGAAATGCTTTTAAGTTGATTTGTTATTTCATTCTTAGTTTTTTTTAAAATGTTTTTATCTTTTGAAATTAAAATACACTGGGCGAGAGAATCATGTTCAGCTTGAGCAATTAAATCACTTGCCAACCATTCTGGATTAGATTTGTTGTCACAGACAACTAAAACTTCTGAAGGTCCAGCTGTCATTGACTCAATTCCTATATCCCCAAAGACCTCTTTTTTTGCTGAAGCAACATATGAATTTCCTGGTCCTACAATTTTATTTACAGATTTAATTGATTTAGTTCCATATGCGGCAGCTGCAATTGCTGAAGGTCCGCCAATAGAATAAATTTCCTTAATTTTACATTTTCTTGCAGCGTACAAAACTGCAGCGTTTTGCTTACCCTTATAACCAGGATTTATCATTACAATTCTTTTAACTCCTGCTACAATTGCAGGTATCGTGCTCATTAAAACACTCGACGGATAGGAAACTTTTGAACCTGGAACATAGATCGCAACTGACTCGAGTGGAACATATTTATATTTCACTTTATTTTGATACTTATCAATATATGAGACATCTTTGAACTTTTGAAGTGAATGGAATTTATAAATTCTATTATAAGCTGCATCTATCGCTTTTTTTACTTTTTGGTCTAAGGATTTAATAGAGTCTTTTATTTTTTTTGAGTTCGGAATAATTGTTTTATTTTTATTAAATTTTTTCTCATATTTTACTAGAGCTTTATCTCCATTTTTTCTTACATCTTTAATTATATTTTTTACTGAAATATAATCTGATCGAAGCTTATTTTTTCTTTTAGAAAGAAGATTGTCCAACAATTTATCAAAATTCTTATTTTTAGCAAAAATTACTTTCATTTTATTTCTTTTTTAAATCCTCCAATGTTACCTCTATAATTTCAGAATATAGGGTTATAAAACGATTATCTGAAAATAACAAACTAATTTCATATTGTTCATCAATTTTCATTACATCTATTCCCATCAACTTTAATTTAAGTTTACTATCTTTTTGATCTATATTTTTTGCTACTACATTTTCTATAAATTCAAATTTACAAACACTCATAATGTTGCTTTTTTTTTTATCCTTCAAAGATTTTCGAGTTAGAGACAGTAAAAATATTTTATTTTTTTTAAGATATCTAATCTCTGAAACACTGGTGGTTGATTCCTCGCAGTATGTAGAAATTATATTTAAACCATTGAGATCTCTTGCTAATATTTTGGATAAAAAATTTTTTACCATTATATTTTCATTTTTATTTTAATACCGAGTTTACTTAATTTAAGTTGAAGATTTGAGTACCCTCTTAATCCATGATAAATTCGTGATATTGTTGATGATCCCTTTGCTGCAATCGCACCCAATATTATTGAGAAAGTAGTTCTAAGATCTGATGAAATACAATCAGCAGAGTTCAATTTTTTTTCTCCATTAATTATTGCAAGGTTTTTTTTAATTTTTATATCTGCTCCCATTCTATTAAGTTCGGGTACAGCCATAAATCTATTTGTAAAAATCGTTTCCTTAATTTTACTTTGTCCGAAAATTCTTGTTAAAACAGGTATTAAAATGGGCAAACAATCTGTTGCAAATCCAGGCCATGGTCCAGTTTTGACGTTTATAGGTTTTAATTTTTTAATTGTATTCAATTTTATATAATTTTTACTTTCATCAATTTTAAAACCTATTTTTTTTAATATCTTTAATTCTGAAGGTAAAAATTTAGGATTTATATTCGCCACCTTTACACTGCCCTTTGTAATTGCTCCTACACATAAATAACTAAATGCTTCTATCCTATCACCAATAATTTTATGATTACCGCTTAACAGCTCTTTAACTCCTTTAATTCTTAAAGATCGTTTGCCAATAAACTTTATATTTGCGCCTGAGTTGTTTAGGAATTTTATAAGATCTGTTACTTCGGGTTCTAAAGATATATTTTTTAGAACATGGAAACCTCTTACAAAAACTGAGGACATGATTAAATTTGACGTACCTGTAACTGTAATTTTTGGAAACTTATAGCTCTTACCTACCAAACCATTCTTTGAAGATATTTTCACATATCCCTTTTCCAAAACATGTTCAGCCCCTAAACTTTTGAAACCTTCGAGATGCCAAGATGTATCACGAATTCCTAATGCACAACCTCCTCCTTGAGCAACTCTTATGTTTTTCTTTGGATATCTTCCAAGTAAGGAACCCATGGTTAAAACTCCTGCTCGCATCGTAGATACCAAGTTATAGGGAACAGTCAATTTATGATCCTTTTTATTTGTAATAATCATCATCTTTTTTTTCTCTAAAATTTTTACTTTAGAACCTAAGGAAATTAAAAGATCTTTCATTGTAAAAACGTCTTGAACCAAAGGAACATTTCTTAAAATTACTTCTTTTTTAAAAAGAATAGATGCCGCCATAAGAGGAAGGCATGAGTTTTTTGCACCACTTATATTTACCATTCCATTTACGGCTTTGCTTGGGCCAGTAATTATAAATTTTTTCATACTATTTTGATTTTGCTAAAGTTATACCAACTTGACCTTGATATTTTCCTTTTCTATCAGAATAGGATACCTCTGGCTGATCTCCACTGAAGAACAAAATTTGCGCTGCCCCGCTATTTGCATACAATTTTATGGAGTTGCTTGTATGATTTGAAAATTCTAAAACTAAGTTGCCATGCCAACCTGCCTCTAAAACAGTGGGGGGAGTTCCAAGTCCACATCTTGCGTAAGTACTCTTGGCAGTTACTAATCCAGTTACGTTTCTTGGCATTTTAAAATACTCAAGACTACTTGCCAGTGCGAAAGAATTTGGAGGAATTAAAATAGACTCTTCACCTTTAATAGTTATAAAATTGTCCTCACTAAAATTCTTTGGGTCAGCTGTAGCTCCTTTTATATTTGTAAAAATTTTGAATTCAGAGCCGCATCTTAAGTCATAACCAAATGAGTTAAGTCCA
>CACIHL010000006.1 GCA_902586395.1 uncultured Pelagibacteraceae bacterium
AGAAATTAATTGACGAATAACTTTTATTACTTCTTAAAAGAAAAGTCATTAAAAATGCTTTTGTTTGGTTTTTCCTCTGGATTACCAATATTATTAGTGTTCTCAACTTTATCAGTTTGGTTATCTAAAGCTGGCATCGAGAGAAGTACAATTACTTTATTTAGTTGGGCTGGCTTTGCATACGCGTTTAAATATTTGTGGTCGCCAATAATAGATAAGTTCAGTTTACCAATTTTCAAAAAGTTTGGCCATAGAAGAAGTTGGCTTTTATTAGTCCAACTTTTAATTATTTTATCTTTAATACTTACTTCATTTACTGATCCACAAAAAAATCTCTATACAACAGCTATATTTATTGTTTTTTTAGCATTCTTTAGCGCATCTCAAGATATCATCATTGACGCATTTAGGATTGAGTCAGTTTCTCAAAGTAAACAAGGGTATCTATCTTCCATGTATATTGCAGGGTACAGGATTGGAATGTTGGTAAGTGGTGCTGGAAGTTTGTGGTTGGCGTCTTATTTCGGATCAGAAAATTATGATCAAATTGTGTGGCAGAAAGTTTATTGCATAATGGCTTTATTTATGGCGGTTGGTATATTTGCAAATCTTACCTCGAGTGAACCAAAAGTAAAAAAGAATATTTTTAAAAAAACAAATAACCACTTGATTTTCTTTTTGTCTGTATTGTTTGCTGTTGTAGTTTTCATATATCTTTACTCAAACATAAGTTTCTCTATTGAAGATAATAATTTTTTAGTTTTTATACTAACTTGTTTAAAGTTGTTTTTTTGTTTTTTAATCTCAGGCTTTTTTTTGTTTTTGATGACAAAACTTAAAATAGTTCAGAAAAAAATGGTATCTGAAAGTTATATTGCCCCAGTGAAAAATTTCATAGAAAAGTATGGAAGATTTGCTTTAATAATTCTTATGCTTATTTCTCTCTACAGAATTGCTGATGTAGTTATGGGTGTGATGGCAAACATATTCTATTTAGAAAAAGGCTACTCAATAAAAGATATAGCTACTTACTCGAAGTTTTTTGGAGTTTTTGCAACTATCATTGGTGGACTATTAGGAGGTTATTTTGCATCAAAAAAAGGTACAATGACAGCTCTATTCTTGGGCGCCTTAATAGCATCTTTAAGTAACCTATTATTTGCTTGGTTAGCGACAGTTGATGCAAATATCAATTATTTAATAATGGTTATAACCGCGGATAACATTTCTAGTGGGTTTGCTGGAGCAGCTTTTGTAATTTACTTATCTGGATTAACCTCGATAAAATTCACTGCAACTCAATATGCTTTGTTTAGTTCAATCATGTTATTTTTACCCAAGCTTATAGCAGGTTATTCTGGTGCATGGGTTGACGTGATGGGTTATAGTAATTATTTCATACTTACTGCTTTGTTGGGAATGCCAGTACTATTCTTAATATATTGGATAGGTATAATTGCACCTGTAAAAGATAAATGATTAATAAATACTCATGTATAAATATATACGAAAATAGAAGGAAAAATTCTAAACTTTCCTCTCAAATTCTCTATGGGGAGAAATTTTCAATTATTAAAAAATATAAAGATTTTTATAAAATAAAAACAGACTACGATAAATATGTAGGTTTTATAAAAAAAAGAAAATTTGAACAATTTCCTTTCAAACCTACTCATAAGGTATCCTCGTTAAAAGCAAATGTTTTTTCAAAGCCTATTAAAAGTTCTAAAATTAAGATGAAATTAAGCTTTACATCTTTACTTCAAGTCAAATCAAGCAATAAAGAATTTTTTAATTTTGACAACTATTGGATACAAAAATCTGATGTTGTTCCTATAAAGTATAAAGAAAAAATTTTTAAGAGAATTAAAATTTTCAGAAATGTAAAGTATAAATGGGGAGGAAAAAAATTTGATGGAATAGATTGTTCAGGATTGGTGCAACTGTTTTATAAGTTTAACAATCTTTTTTGCCCTCGAGATACTGGACCTCAATTTAGATATTTTAAAAAATTTAAATCAATAAAAAAAAATGTAATTATTTTTTGGAAAGGTCATGTAGCTGTGTGTTTATCAAGAAAAAAATTGATACATGCTTATGGTCCAAAAAAAAAAGTGATTATTATGGATATTAAAAAAACAATAAGTTTGATTAAAAAAACAGCAAAACTTGAAGTAATTGGAATAAAATGAATAAGCTCTCAGATGAAATATTAAAAAAAAAATACAGTGAACTTCATAATGATTTCATAAAAGGAGATTTCCTAAATGTAATAAAAGAGTGCAATAAAGTTCTTGAAAAAAGGAAAAATCAATTATTTTTTAATTTATTATGTATCACCTATCAAAAAATTGGAAAAATTGAAAAATCAATTGATGTTATGAAAGAAGCATTAACATTTAATCCTAATCATCCAGATTTTTTAAATAATTTGGGATTATGTTTTTATATGTTGCATAAATTTTCAGAAGCAGAAAAGTATTTTAAAAAAGGCTTGGAAGCAGACAATAAACACCTTCACATCCTTAATAATCTAGGAAATTTAAAAAGAGAAACTAACAAAATTGAAGAATCAATAAAGTATTATAAAGAAGTTTTGAGCATTCAACATGATGCAGTAGCAACACTTTTTAGCTTAGCCGGTGTCTACAGGATTTCAAATAAAAACGAAGATTCCAAAAAGTATTGTAAAAAAATATTGGAATTAAATAAAAAATTGACTGATGCGGATCGTCAATATTCTTTAGTACATGAATATACCCGAGATGACCCCCACTTAAATGAAATGTTAAAAAAAATAAATAATGATGATTTTAATAACTTAGAAAAAATACATCTTTATTATGGAATTCATAAAGCTTACGAAGACACAAAAGATTTTAAAAATGCTTTTAAATTTTTAAAAAAAGGAAATGAACTATTAAAAATAGAAACAAAATATGACATTAAAAATGATGAAAAAAAAATTCAATGTAATATCGATCTTTATAAAAAAATTAAGAAAATTCAAACCTCTAGAACTCACAGGGACTTAATATTTATTGTAGGTATGCCAAGATCAGGTTCCTCATTGATTGAACAAATACTCGCATCTCATAGAAAAGTCTTTGGTGGGGGTGAAATACCATACATTCAAGAAATTGCTCAAAAAATAATTAATGAAAAAAAAATTGATGCTTCTTTAATAGATAATTATAGGAATGATTATCTTGCTCTAATAGCAGAACTAAATGACTCATCTTCTGTTTTTACTGATAAAGAATTATTAAATTTCGATAGTATAGGTTTAATCATTAATTTATTCCCCAATGCCAAAATAATAAACTGTACTAGAGACCCTGTAGATAATTGTTGGTCAATTTATAAAAACTTTTTTCCAATTAAAACTGGGTTTGTTAATAATTTCGTAGATATTGTTAAATTTTATAAACTTTATCTAAAAACAATGAATTTTTGGCAAAAGGAATTCCCTAAGAATATTTACAATATAGAATATGAAAGTTTAGTGGGAGATCCCAAAAAATACATTAGAAAAATTTTAACTTTTTGTAATTTAGATTGGGATGAAAATGTTATGAGCCACCACAAGAATTCACGAATAATAAGAACGTTAAGTTTTAATCAAGCAAGAAAACCGATAAGTAAAAAAGTTTCTAATACAATCAAAAATTATAAAGACATGGTTGGAGATTTAATTAAGGAACTAAAAATCTAGGTTCTTCCAAAATCTGGTTTGGATGTATCTTGTTTTAATAAAATAATTTTCTGTCTTACTTTTTTTAATTTTTTAAGTTTAATTTCCAGACTCTTTTTATTTTGTTTAATCTCACGTTTGAATATCTTTAGGTTATTTATGAACAAATCAATAACTTTAAGCATGTTAGTTTTATTATCAAAAAAAATATCCCTCCACATAATTTCATTTGAAGCTGCAATTCTAGAGAAATCTCTCAATCCTCCAGCACTGAATTTAAGAATATTGTTTTTATTTGAACTCTTAAAATTGGTTGCTGTCAAAATTAAATTATAGGCTATCAAGTGTGGTAAATGACTTGTAATTGCAAAGATTCTGTCGTGCTGATCAGCATCCATGATAACTGATTTAGAACCTAAAAATTTCCAAAATTTCATTATTTTTTTCATTTGACTACTAGATGAATTTTTCTGTTTAATTATTACAGACCATTTATTTATAAATAAATCTTCATCTCCGTTTGAAGGGCCTGACACTTCAGAGCCTGCTATAGGATGACTTGAAATCCAATTAATATCTTTCCTTTTTATTTTATTTATTTTTGTAATCATTCTTTTCTTAGCAGATCCCACATCGGTAACTACTACATTTTTTTTTAAATATTTATTGCATAGAGAAAAGATTTTTTCATATTCACTCAATGGAGCACATATTACAACAAAATCACTTTCAGATATTTTTTTGTCCATTTTTTTTATTAATTCGAATTTTAGTTTAAATCTTTTTAAAATTTTTTGGTTTTTTTTCGATTTCTCATAAACAAAGACTTTTTTTGCAATTTTTTTTTTGCAAACTCTTTTTAATATTGATGAACCAATTAAGCCGCAGCCTACAATTAATAATTTGTTAATCATTTTTTAAATATTTTTTCTAGAGTTTTAAGAAGAAGAATATTTTCTCTGGTATTTCCGATAGTTAACCTTAATTTATTTTTAAGCTTATATGCCTCTAAACTTCTTAAAAGTATTCCTTTTTTTTCAAGTAATTTTTTTATTCTAATTGCAGAGTATTTGCAATAATCAAAATTTAATAAAAGAAAATTTGCTGAAACTTTGTTAGTTTTAATTTTATAATTTTCTAAAGTTTTTTTAATTCTTATAGACCATTTTAAGTTATGTTTAATTGATTTTGAAACAAAAGTCTTATCCTTTAAAGCTTCTACAGCCGCCATTTCTGCAATTTTATTTATGTTGAATGGTGGTTTGATTTTTAGTAGTTCCTTTATAATCTCTTTAGAGCCATAACCCCAGCCTATTCTTAATGAAGCTAGACCATAAATTTTTGAAAAAGTTCTAAGAACGAACACATTTTTTTTATTCTTAAATAATTCTAGTCCAGATTTATAATCTTTATTTACCATATATTCATAATAAGCATCATCAATTACCAGGAGAATATTTTGTCTAAGTTTTTTTCTTAATTCAAGTAGCTCATTTTTTGTTAAATATGTCCCAGTCGGATTATTAGGATTAGCTAAAAAAACAATTTTTGTTTTATTTGAAACTTTATCAAGAACTGACTTAACTGAAACTTTAAATTTATTTTCTTTGGAAAAGATTACTTTTGAGCCGATTATATTGCTGTAAATTCTATACATCAAAAAACTGTACTGAGGAACAATAACCTCATCTTTTTTTTGTAAAAATAATTGACACAATAATTGTATGACTTCATCAGATCCTGAACCACAAATAATTTGATCGAAGTTACATTTGAATTTTTTTGAGATTTCTCTTCTTAAAGTTCTTGTTTTGCTATCTGGGTATTTATCTAGCCTTCTAATACTTGAAATTATCTTTCTGGATTTAGGAGATTGACCGAGTGCAGATTCATTGGCAGATAGTTTAATAATATTTTTTTTTCTAAAAATATTTGATTTGCCTGGAACATAGCTCTGCACATTTATTTTTCTGTAATTTAATTTTTGCATAATGATATATATAATTAATATACTGGTTATTTAAATAAAATTAACCCTCTGCGGGATATAATTGACATAAATAGTAACATGTTGTAAAAGAATTTTGCGCTGATTTAACTGAATTGCGAGCGCTTTAAAAAAACCGCTAAATAAGTTTTTTTTCCTCACAATTCACAAAAAACTATGAGTGAAAAAGATAAAATAAAAACTTTATTGGTAAAAAAACCATTGAAACTAGATTGTGGTCAGACGATCAGTGATTTTCCTTTGGCTTATGAAACATATGGAAAATTAAATGACAAAAAAGATAATGCTATATTAGTTTTTCATGCACTTACAGGAGACCAGTTTGCTTCAGGAACAAATCCAATTACTAAGAAAGACGGTTGGTGGAACTATGCCCTTGGCCCTGGTAAAGCTATTGATACGAATAAATACTTTGTAATCGCAGCTAATGTTATTGGTGGTTGTATGGGTTCTTTTGGACCAAGTGATATAAATCCGAAAACAAAAAAACCTTACGGAACTAATTTTCCTGTAATTACAATAAATGATATGGTTAACGCTCAATATAACCTTTTAGAATATTTTAAAATTGAAAAATTATTTAGTGTGATCGGTGGATCCATGGGGGGAATGCAAGTCCTTCAGTTTGTATCTAATTTTCCAAATAAGGCTCACACTGCTGTTCCAATAGCATGTACAGCAAGTCATTCAGCTCAAAATATTGCTCTAAATGAACTAGGAAGGCAATCAATAATGGCAGATAATAATTGGCAGGATGGATTTTATGAAGAGCAAAATAAACAGCCTGATAAGGGGCTTGCTGTTGCAAGAATGGCAGCACATATAACTTATTTATCTAAAGCTGGTCTTCAAGAAAAATTTGGCAGGAAACTGCAAGAAAGAGATGATTTAAAATTCAGCTTTGATGCTGACTTTCAAATAGAAAGTTATCTCAGATATCAAGGCTCAGTTTTTGTGGATAGGTTTGATGCAAATAGCTATTTATACATTACGCGAGCTATGGATTATTTTGACTTAACAAAGAAGTTCGGGGGCAATTTATCAAAAGCGTTTGAGAAAAGTGACACAAGATTTTTTATCATATCTTTTACATCAGACTGGCTCTATCCAACATCTGAAAACAGAGAAATAGTGATAGCACTTAATGCTATTGGTAAAGATGTTGGATTTGTTGAAATTATATCTGATAAAGGACACGACTCTTTTTTACTTAATGTTCCAGACTTCCTCAACACTGTGAGGAATTTTTTAAACAAATCTTATGAGAAAATTCAATGAAAAAAGAATTTTATAATATCGCAAACTTAGTGACAAAAAACTCCAAGATTTTAGATGTAGGGTGTGGGAATGGCGAATTAATGAAATATATAACTGAAAATATCAGTAAAGATATAAGGGGAATAGAATTATCAAAATCAAATGTTCAAAAGTGTGTTGAAAAAGGTTTAACTGCTATTGAGGGAGATGCAGAAAAAGATTTAAGGCAATTTCCAGATAACTCTTTTGATTTTGTAATTCTAAGTCAAACTTTACAAGCTTTCTTAGATCCAGAGAATGTATTGAATGAACTTCTTAGAATTGGAAAAAAAGCAATTGTATCAATTCCTAATTTTGGACACTGGAAAGTAAGGCTACATTTACTTTTAAAAGGCACAATGCCGGTTACAGAAAATTTACCAAACGAATGGTATAATACTCCAAACTTGCATATGTGCACAATTAAGGATTTTGAAAATTATTGCAAGCAAAGAAACATTAAGATTAATTTAAAAAATTTAAAGTTTCAAAATTTATTTTCTGAATTAGGAATTTTTATACTAGAAAAATAAAATGAAAATTGAAATAATAAAATGTCTTACTGACAATTTTTCATATTTGTTAATTAATGAAAAAAGTCTAGACGCTTGTGTAGTAGATCCTGGTGAGGCAAAACCAGTATTAGAACATGTTAATAAAAACAATTTAAATTTAAAATATATTCTGAATACTCATCATCATGGAGATCATATTGGTGGAAACAGTATCCTTAAAAGTAAATTTGATGCAAAAATTCTAGCCTTTGAAGATGACAAAGATAGAATCCCTATGATTGATATTCCCCTAAAAGATAACCAGATTTGGAAGGATGATATATTTGAATTTAAGGTAATTCATGTGCCTGGTCATACTTCTGGACATATATGTTTTCATTTTTTTAATGAAAAAACAATTTTTACTGGAGATACATTATTTTCTTTGGGGTGTGGAAGAATTTTTGAGGGAAGCTATGAAGATATGTTTAATTCATTGTCAAGGTTAAAAGTTTTACCTCCTGAAACAAACATATACTTTGGACATGAATATACGTTAAATAACGCAATTTTTTGTCAAAGATTTGATGATAACAATTCTAAACTTAATAAAAAGATTCTTAGTATTAAAAAAAAATTGAATAGTGGTTTTCCCACAGTGCCATCTACAATAAAAGATGAATTGGATTGTAACATTTTTTTAAGAGCAAAAAATCAAGAAGAATTTTCAAAATTAAGGGATTTAAAGGATAATTTTTAATCGATATAGCTTGACTAAAAATACCTTAGAACTATATTGCAGCATAATTTAAAAATTACTTTTATGTCATTTGCAATCATACAAACAGGTGGAAAACAGTATAAAGTCAAAGCTGGAGAAATTTTGAAAATTGAAAAATTTCCAGAAGGTAAGCCAAATAGTAAAATAGAGTTCAAAGAGATTTTGGCATACGGTGATGACAAAAATATTGAGTTAGGTAACCCTGTTGTTTCTGGTGCAAAAGTTGAGGCTGAATTATTAAAAAATTCAAAAAATAGAACTGTTTTGATTTTCAAAAAACGTAGACGTAAAAATTCAAGGAGAAAAAACGGACACAGGCAACAATTTTCATTAATTAGAGTAAGCAAAATTATGTCAAAAGATGGAAAGGTCTTGTCTGAAGCAGAGAAAATTACTAAAGTAACCAAAAAAAAAGAAGAGAAAAAAACAACAACTAAAGTTAAATAATGGCAACAAAAAAAGCAGGTGGATCGTCAAGGAACGGAAGAGATAGCGCGGGCAGACGTCTTGGAGTAAAAAAATACGGAGGTCAGTTTGTAGTGCCTGGAAATATTATTGTTAGACAAAGGGGAACGAAAATTTTCCCTGGACAAAATGTTGGTATGGGAAAAGATCACTCAATCTTTTCGGTGATAAAAGGAAAAGTTATTTTCAAAAAATCGAAGTCTGATAGGACTTACGTTTCAGTTAAACCCAATTAATATCCATACAACTTACCCTGTTGTTTATGAAATTTTTAGATCAAGTAAAGATATATATAAAAGCTGGTGACGGTGGATCTGGTTCTCCAAGTTTTAGAAGAGAAAAATTTATAGAATTCGGTGGCCCTGACGGAGGCGATGGTGGAAAAGGTGGATCAGTGATACTTGTTTCTGAGAGAAACTTAAATACATTAATAGACTATAGATACCAACAACATTTCAAAGCTGAAAGAGGTGGTGATGGAAAAGGAAAAAATCAAACTGGAAAAGGTGGTGATAACTTATATTTAAAAGTTCCAATAGGTACACAGGTTTTTGAGGAGGACAATAAAACATTAATTTTCGATTTTAAAAAAGAGAAAGACGAGTATACAGCTGCAATAGGTGGAAAGGGTGGTTTTGGAAATACAAGATTTAAATCTTCAACAAATAGAGCGCCTCGTAAATTTACTAAAGGACTCAAAGGTGAAGATTTTTGGATATGGCTTCAATTAAAAACTATAGCTGACATAGGAATTATAGGGTTACCTAACGCGGGTAAATCAAGTTTATTGGCATCAATTACAAGCGCAAACCCAAAAATCGCAAATTATAAATTTACAACTCTAAACCCTAATTTAGGTGTGGCCGTATATGATGATAAAGAAATTACTTTAGCAGATATCCCTGGACTAATAGAAGGTGCTCACAAAGGTGTAGGTTTAGGAACCAAATTTTTAAAACATATTGAAAGGTGTAAAACCTTACTTCATTTAATTGATGTAACAGAAAAAGATTTAATTAGATCATATAAACAAATTAGGGCTGAGTTAGGTAAATATAGTAAGTCTCTCTTAAAAAAAAACGAGATAATTGTGCTAAATAAAATTGATCTTATTGATAAAAAAAATTTAGATTCAAAAAAGAAAATTTTAAGCGGCAAAATCAAGAAAAAAATTTATGATTTATCTACATTAGATAAATCAAAAATTTCAAAGATTAAATCGAAACTATTAGAATATGTATTTTGATAAATTAAAGACAATAGTTATTAAAATTGGATCATCATTAATAATTGATGAGAAAAAAAAGATTAGAAGTAAATGGCTAGATAGTTTTGTAAAGGATATTCAGGGTTTCAAAAAAGCAGGTAAAAGAATTATAATTGTAAGTTCAGGAGCGATAGCTTTAGGATGTAAAAAACTTAATCTTGATAAAAAAAATCTTAAAATTGATAAAAGCCAAGCTGTTGCATCAATAGGTCAAATAGAATTAATGAATCTATTGAAAAAAAACTTCTCTAAAAAAAAAATGGATATATCTCAAATATTAATTACTCTTGAGGATACTGAAGTAAGAAGAAGAGCCATAAATGCAAGAAGAACATTGGACAATCTTTTTGATATGGGTTTTATACCGGTGGTAAACGAAAATGATAGTATCGCTACATCAGAAATAAAATATGGTGATAATGACAGACTTGCTTCAAGAGTTGCCCAAATATCTAACGCTGATTGTCTTATTCTACTTTCAGATGTTGGGGGGCTTTATAATAAAAATCCTAAAGTTCATAAAGATGCAAAATTAATTAAAGAGGTGAAAAAAATTGATGAAAATGTATTTAAAATTGCAAATAAAACAACTGGTGAATACGGATCAGGAGGTATGTTAACTAAAATTGAAGCAGCAAAGATATGTGGTTTAGCAGGATGTAAAATGGTGATCTCAAGTGGTTTAATATTAAACCCATTAAAACATATTAATTTATCCAAAGAGTGCACATGGTTTTTGCCAGAAATTTCAAAATTAGATGCAAGAAAGAAGTGGATAGCAAGCTCTGTCTCACCAAAAGGTGAGTTGATGATAGACAATGGAGCTATTATAGCTCTTAAAAAAGGAAAAAGTCTTCTTGCAGCTGGAATTAAAAATATAAAAGGTAACTTTGATAAAGGGGATCATATAAAAATTGTAGATGAGAAAAATTTTGAATTAGGGAGAGGTTTAAGCTCTTTCTCATCTGAAGAGATAAGTAAGATTAAAGGGCAACATTCTGACAAGATTAATAAAATATTAGGGTATAAAACTAAGTCTGAAGTAGTTCATAAAGATGATATGGTGGGATTAAGTAAATGAAAAATTATTTTAATAGAATTGGAATAAACGCAGTTAAGGCAGGATTAAAAATTATTAATAAAGAAAAAAAAAATAAAATTTTAAAAGATTATGTGAGCTTATTAACTAAATATAATGACAAAATTTTAAAAGAAAATTTAAAGGACCTGAAGATGGCTAGACAAAAAAAACTTGATATTAATTTAATAAATAGATTAGAGCTTAATGATAAAAAGATTGAAAGTATTAAAAAATCTGTATTAGAAATAATTAAACTTAAAGACCCAGTAAATAGAGTGGTTTCTAAATGGAGTCGACCTAACAAATTAAAGGTTAAAAAAGTTACTATTCCTCTTGGGGTAATTGGAGTTATTTATGAAAGTAGACCAAACGTAACTTCAGACGTCTCTTCCTTATGTTTTAAATCTGGAAATAGTGTAATATTGAAAGGAGGTTCAGAGGCTTTTAATTCTAACAAAATTATCTCAAACTTATTCAGAAAAGCTCTTAAGAAAAATAAGGTAGATGTAAATTTTGTTCAATTTATTGAAAAAAAAAATAGAAAAGTGGTAGATTTTTTATTGTCTAAAATGGAGTCTTACATAGATGTAATAATTCCAAGAGGTGGCAAAAATCTAGTAAAAAAGGTAAAAAAATATTCAAATATACCCACCATAGGACATCTTGAAGGTTTGTGTCATACATTTGTAGATGAAAACGTAAATCACAAAATGGCAAGTAAAATTATATTAAATGCAAAATTAAGAAACCCTGGAATTTGTGGTGCTACAGAGACATTACTTATTCATAGAAAACTATCTAGCGAAAAAATCAATTTAATTATTAATGATTTATTAAAAAATAATTGTGAAATATATGCTGACGACACTATCAGGAAAATTTCTCCAAAAAAAATTCATAAAGCATCACTAAAAGATTGGTCGACTGAATACTTGTCATTAAAAATTTCTGTTAAAAAAGTCAACGATGTAGAGGATGCCGTCGAACACATTAATAAGTATGGCACCTCACATACTGAGGCAATTATTTCTAATAATAAAAAAAATACAAAATATTTTTTTGAAAATGTGAAAAGTTCAATATTAATTCATAATTCATCGACTCAATTTGCAGACGGAGCTGAACTTGGCTTTGGTGGTGAAGTAGGTATATCAACCAATAAATTACCACCTAGAGGTCCTGTTGGTTTAAATCAACTTGTATCTTATAAATATGAAGTAATAGGAAATGGCCAAATACGATCTTAAAAAAAAAGTTAGACTAGGTATTCTTGGCGGAACTTTTGATCCTGCTCACAAAGGGCATTTAAAAATTTCTAAAATTGCTAAAAAATTATTCAAATTGGACAAAATTGTATGGGCTATTACAGAAAAAAACCCTTTTAAAAGTAAAAGTTTTTATAGCCTTAAAAAAAGAGTTCAAATTGCAAAGAGTTTAACAAAAAAAACAAAGTATGTGACTGTGGGTTTTTATGAAAAAAAAATTAATTCTAATAAGACAATTAAGCTTTTAAAATTTTTTAAAAAGAATCGCAGTAACGAAATTTTTTTTATAATGGGAGCTGACAATCTCATAAATTTTCATAAATGGAATAATTGGTCTAAAATTGGAAAGTTGGCAAAAATTTTAGTTTTTGATAGAAACGGGTACAAGAAAAGATCAAAGGAATCAGTGGCTTATAAGAACTTAAAAAAAAGGGGTCTAAAATACATAAGATTTAATAAGGTAAATATTTCATCTTCTCAAATAAGAAATATTTGATATGGTCAATAATTAATGGCCGAAAACTTAGACTTAAAAAAAATCATCATCAAAACACTCGATAGTAACAAAGCTTTAGACATAGTATCAATAGATCTTAAAGATAAATCCTCAATAGCTGACTATATGATTGTTGCAAGTGGAACGTCTTCTAGACATATCCAGTCTCTTTCTGAACAAGTTTTAGAAAAGTTTAAAACTAATGGATTAAAAAATTGTAAAATTGAGGGAAAAGATAGTGCTGAGTGGAAACTAGTAGATGGAATAGACATTGTAGTTCATATTTTTAATCCAGAGAAAAGAAAATTTTATGAATTAGAAAAAATTTGGTCTGAGTTAATTCCTAAAGAGAAAGTTATTGTTTAATGAGAATAATTATTTTTATAATTATAATTTTTCATACGTTTACACTTGCATTTTCAAATAATGATAACATTTATGATAAAGTAGATTTATTTGGAGAAGTGCTTGATAAAGTCAACAAAGAATATGTTGAAGAGATAGATCAAGCTGAAGCTATGGATGCTGCAATCGATGGAGTTTTAAGATCGCTTGACCCATATTCTGCATATTTATCACCAGAGGATCTTAAACAAATGGAAACTGAAACAAGTGGTAAATTTGGGGGATTAGGAATCGAAGTCGGTATGGAAGCAGGTGTTGTAAAAGTGATATCTCCAATAGATAATTCTCCAGCTGACAAAGCTGGTGTTAAAGCAGGTGATTACATAGTGAAAATAAATGACACGCAGGTACAAGGAAAAACATTGACTGAAGCCGTTGATTTAATGAGAGGGCCAGTTGGAAGTAGTATCGAAATTACAGTTAGAAGAGTTGGGAAAAAGAAATCATTAATATTTAATATTACAAGAGAAATTATTCAAATCGCATCAGTGAAATCAAAGACTTATGATAAGAAAATTGGTTACTTAAGATTGACGTCATTTAATGAAAATAGTGGTAGTCAAATCAAAACTGAGATTAAAAAATTGAAAAAAGATAAAAAAATTGAAAGCTATATCCTTGACTTACGTAATAATCCTGGAGGATTATTATCTCAAGCAATTAAAATATCAGATTTTTTTCTTGAAGATGGAGAAATTGTATCGACCAAGGGCCGACAAAAAAGTGAAAATAGAAAATGGTTTGCTAGTAGTGGAGATTTACTAAATGGTAAAACTCTTGTAGTTTTAATTAATAATGGGTCTGCGTCAGCATCGGAAATAGTTGCGGGAGCATTAAAGGACCACAAAAGAGCAGTTTTGGTTGGTGAAAGTACATATGGTAAAGGTTCTGTTCAATCAATAATTCCTCTTAAAAATGAGGGAGCAATTAGACTTACAATTTCAAAATATTATTTACCTTCAGGAAAATCAATTTCAGAGGTTGGTGTAGCTCCAGATATATCAATTGAAGAAGAAGAGAGTGATTTTCGAATTGATACAGAAACTGATAATCAATTAAATTTTGCACGTAAACTTTTAGCAGGATAGATGCTCGAAAAGTTTAAAAAGTTGCCACTTAGAAAAGGAGTGGGCATTGTTTTGCTTAATCAAAATAACCAGGTCTTTGTAGCAAAAAGAATAGATAATCCAAACAATTATTGGCAAATGCCTCAGGGTGGAATTGATGAAAATGAGGACTATCTTGATGCAGCTACAAGAGAGTTAGAAGAAGAAACAAGTATAACAAACGTTAAATTGATTAGAGAGTTGGACGGTTTTCAAACTTATCTGCTTCCTCAAAACCTTTTAGGAATTATATGGAAAGGAAAATACAAAGGTCAAATACAAAAGTGGTTTTGTATGAGATTTCTGGGTAGTGATAACGAAATAAATATAAAAACCAAAAAACCTGAGTTCTTAGAGTGGAAATGGATAAACCTTGAAGATATTACGAAAAATGTGGTTGATTTCAAGTTAGACGTTTATAATGAAGTCAAAAAAAAAGTGCTGGGTATTTTAAAATAATCTAATTGAGTCTATTCAAAACATCAATTTTTTGGTTTGCTATAAATCTTTTTTGGTCGTCTAAATTTTCATCTTTTAAAGCTTCATTGGCCTCATTAATCATTGAGCTTAAATCGTCTTTTTTTATTTCTTTTATGTCGATAATTTTGCTGGTAAGAATTGATAAAGAATTTTCACTAAATTCAATAATTCCATCTTCAATATATAATTCTTTTACTTCATTGCCTGTAAAAACCTTGACTATTCCAGGTTTTAAAAATGAAATGATAGATATGTGATCTTTCAAAATACCCATATCACCTTCAAATGCAGGTACCACTACTTCAGATACATTATCTAAAGAAAGGAATAATTTTTCTGGATTAACAATTTCTAAGTTAAACGAATCTGACATTATGCAGCGGCCTCTTTCTCCATTTTTTTAGCTTTCTCAATGGCCTCTTCGATAGTACCAACCATGTAAAATGCTGCCTCAGGTAGATGATCATATTCACCTTTACAAATTGCATCAAACCCTTTTATAGTTGAGTCTAGATCTACTAATTTTCCAGGTGATCCAGTAAAAACCTCTGCAACAAAGAATGGTTGAGATAAAAATCTTTGTATTTTTCTAGCTCTCGCTACAATTAATTTGTCCTCTTCGGATAGCTCATCCATTCCGAGAATTGCAATGATATCTTGTAAAGATTTGTAGGTCTGAAGCACTTTTTGTACTTCTCTAGCTACTCTATAATGTTCATCACCAACAATTCTTGGATCTAGTATTCTTGAAGTAGAGTCTAAAGGATCAACTGCAGGATAAATACCTATTTCTGCTATCTGTCTCGATAATACTGTTGTTGCATCTAAGTGAGCAAAAGATGTTGCTGGTGCAGGGTCAGTTAGGTCATCTGCAGGCACATAAATCGCTTGTACTGAAGTGATTGAGCCCTTGTTTGTTGTCGTAATTCTCTCTTGTAGGTTACCCATATCGGTGGCAAGAGTTGGTTGATATCCAACTGCTGATGGTATCCTACCTAATAATGCTGAAACTTCCGAGCCAGCTTGTGTAAATCTAAAAATATTATCAACAAAAAATAATACATCTTGGCCTTCTTGATCTCTAAAATACTCAGCAACAGTCAATCCAGTTAACGCGACTCTTGCTCTTGCGCCTGGGGGCTCGTTCATTTGACCATAGACTAATGCAGCTTTTGAACCTTTGCCCTTTGGCTTAATTACTCCTGAGTCAATCATCTCATGGTAAAGGTCATTTCCTTCTCTAGTTCTTTCCCCTACACCTGCAAAAACCGAAAAGCCACCATGTGCTTTAGCAACGTTATTTATCAATTCCATAATTAAAACAGTCTTTCCAACACCTGCACCACCAAATAATCCAATTTTTCCACCTTTGGCATATGGTGCTAAAAGATCAATTACTTTAATACCTGTAACTAATATTTCAGTCTCTGTAGATTGATCATTAAATTCTGGGGCCGCTCTATGGATTGGCCAATTTTCTTTACTTTTAACATCACCTTTTTCATCAATAGGTTCACCAATAACATTTATAATTCTTCCTAAAGTTTCTGGGCCAACTGGCACTTTAATTGGTGCGCCTGTATCTGTTACTTCATCTCCCCTTTTTAGACCCTCTGTAGAGTCCATAGCAATGGTTCTCACACTAGATTCTCCCAAATGTTGGGCTACTTCTAAAACTAACCTGTTCCCAGCATTTTTACATTCCAGTGCAGTTAAAATCTCGGGTAATTCTCCTTCAAAACTTACATCTACAACTGCTCCGATGATTTGAGTTATTTTTCCTTTTCTCATATTATAAACTTTCTGCTCCTGATATTATTTCAATTAATTCTTTTGTAATAGCTGCTTGTCGACTTCTGTTATATTCAATTGTGAGTTTCTCAACCATTTCCCCAGCATTTCTTGTCGCATTATCCATTGCACTCATTCTTGATCCTTGTTCGCTAGCCGAATTTTCCAACATTGCTTTAAAAATTTGCGTTGAAATATTCTTTGGTAACAAGTTATTTAATATTTCATCCTCTTCGGGTTCAAACTCGTAATTCATAACATCATTTTTATCATCTGATTTCTCCGATTTTAATGGGATAATTTGTTGTTCTTGAGGTATTTGGGTAATAACATTTTTGAATTTGTTAAAGAAGATTGTGCAAACATCGAATTCTCCTTTCTCAAATTTCTCAATTATCATTTTTCCTACTTTATCAGCGTCAAAGTAATTTACATTTTTAGATTCTTTGAAAGAAATATTCTCAATTATATGCTCTTTATAAGCTCTTTTAAGTTGGTCAAATCCTTTTGATCCAACAGTTACTATCTTAATCTCCTTACCGCTATCTAATATTTTTTTGAAATAGGACTTGGCTTTTTTGGTGATGTTTGAATTAAAACCTCCACATAAGCCTCTATCAGAGGTCATTACCACACAGAGATGCACATTATCTTTACCTGAGCCAGCTAAAAGCTTCGGTGCATTTTCTTTATCATTAATATTCTTAGACAAATTTAAGATTATATTATGCATCTTATCAGAATAAGGTCTGCCTTTTTCAGCACTTTCCTGAGCTTTTCTAAGCTTTGCAGCTGCAACCATTTTCATTGCTTTTGTAATTTTTTGTGTAGATTTTACACTTGTTATTCTTTTTTTTAAATCGTCTAAACTAGCCATAATTATTTATCAAAATTTTTCTTTAAATCCAAAATAATGCTTGTTAATTTTTTCTCATTTTCTTCTTCAAGTTTTCCTGATGAAATTATTGAATTTATCAAATCTGGTTGCTCAGATTTACATTTCTCAATTATATCTTTCTCAAATTTTGATATATCTTTTTGTTGAATATCGTCTAAGTGACCTTTTACACCACAAAAGACTGAAATGACTTGCTCAGCTACTGTCATTGGAGAATATTGTTTTTGTTTCAATAATTCAGTTAATTTTGCTCCTCTATTTAAAAGTTTTTGAGTTGATGCATCTAAGTCAGACCCAAACTGTGCAAAAGCTGCCATCTCTCTATATTGAGCAAGTTCAAGTTTCATTGACCCAGAAACTTTTTTCATAGCTTTTGTTTGAGCAGAAGATCCTACCCTTGAAACTGATAAGCCAACATTAATTGCAGGTCTTATTCCTTGATTGAATAGTTCTGTCTCTAAAAATATTTGTCCATCAGTAATTGAGATTACGTTGGTAGGTATGTAAGCTGATACGTCTCCTGCTTGAGTTTCAATGATTGGTAACGCAGTTAATGATCCTCCACCATGTTCGTCACCTAATTTTGCTGCTCTTTCAAGTAATCGACTATGTAAATAAAAAACGTCTCCTGGATATGCCTCTCTTCCTGGAGGACGTCTTAAAAGAAGTGACATTTGTCTGTAGGCTACTGCTTGTTTTGAAAGATCGTCATAAATAATTAAAGCGTGCATTCCATTGTCTCTAAAATATTCACCCATAGCACATCCAGTGTATGGAGCTAAAAATTGTAATGGAGCTGCGTCTGAAGCTGTTGCTGCAACAATTGTTGTATATTCCATAGCTCCAGCCTCTTCTAAAGTTTTCTCTATCTGTCTAACAGTCGATCGTTTTTGACCTATTGCAACATAAATACAATAAAGTTTTTGTTTTTCATCACCTGACTCGTTTATCTTTTTTTGATTAATTATCGCATCAATAGCAACAGCAGTTTTTCCTGTTTGACGATCTCCAATAATTAATTCTCTTTGACCTCTACCTATTGGAACCAAACTATCAATTGATTTTAAACCTGTTTGCATTGGTTCGCTGACAGATTTTCTTGGAATAATTCCTGGTGCTTTCACCTCGACTCTACTTCGTTTAATACTTTTGTCTAAAGCTCCTTTACCGTCTATTGGGTTTCCTAATCCATCAACAACTCTTCCAAGTAATTCTTTCCCAACTGGTGTGTCAACAATCGCTCCAGTTCTTTTGACTGTATCACCTTCTTTTACTGCTCTATCATCACCAAAAATAACTACCCCAACGTTATCGCTTTCTAAGTTTAACGCCATACCTTTAGAACCATCAGCAAATTCTACCATCTCACCAGCTTGAACATTGTCGAGTCCGTAAATTCTTGCTATTCCGTCTCCTACAGATAAAACTTGACCAATTTCTGTTACTTCAGATTTATCTCCAAATTTTTTAATTTGTTCTTTTAATATTTTTGTTACTTCTGATGGGTTAATATCCATTATACTTCCTTCATTGAGTTTTTCATTTTCATTAATTTATTTTTTAAAGAGTTATCGATCATAATACTTCCAATTTTTATTTTTACTCCAGTAAGCAATGATTCATCGACCTTATAACTTAAGTTAATTTTTGAATTAAAGTCTTTTGTCATTTCCTCTTTAATTTTTTCTATCTGAGAGTTATCTAATTTTTTTGAAGATACAAGCTCAGCTCTAACTTCTCCTCTTTGAATTGAACAATAGTTGATAAAATCGTTTAAAATATTTTTTAAAAAAAATATTCTTCTTTTATAAATAAGAAATTTAATGAACTTAATAAACAAGCTGTTCAATTTTACTTTTTCAAAAATTGCACTAAAGATCTCAAGCTGCTTATCTTGTTTGAATGTAGGATCTTTTAAAAAAGTTGAGAAATCCTGAGAGTCTTTAATTATGCTGTATAAGGACTTTGCCTGAGCTTCGATTTCATCTAACACACTATTCTCTTTCGCAAGCTCAAACAAAGACTGAGAATAACTGTTTATTGCTTTAGTGTGGGAATTAGACAAGTTAGATCCTTTGTGTTAGCTGATAAATTTTCAAATTAATTAACATATAGGCAAGTAACGATCAAGTAAGAGCTTTAAAAAAAGTCACAAAAATAACAGTTAATTGAAATTTATTGGATCAACATCAACTGAAAGTTTTATTCCTTTTGGGATATTAAATCTTTTAAGAGCCATTTTTAAGTTTTTCTGAGCCGAAATATTCTTTGCAGATCTTAATAAGATCCTATTCCTGTAATTCCCTCTTACTTTATAAATCGGAGCGTTTACTGGTCCAAGAATTTTGACTTTAAGGTTTTTTTTTAAAAATTCTGACAATTCAAATGATGCCTGGTCGGATTTTTTGCTATTTTGAGCACTAACTATTATTGATATAAATCTCTCAAAAGGAGGTAATAAATTCTTTTCCCTCAGAATTAACTCTTTATCCAAAAAAATATAAGGATCAGGATTTACGATTTGTGATATGTAATCTGAGTTTAAATTCATTGTTTGAAAATAAACAGTCGAAGGCTTTCCTTCTCGACCGGCCCTGCCTGATAGTTGGTGGTAAAGCTGTACAGTTTTTTCAGCACTTCTTAAATCGTAACCTCTAGAAGAATAATCAATATCCAATACAATAATACAGTTCAGATTAGGAAAATGAAAACCTTTTGAAATCAGTTGAGTACCAATTAAAATATTAATCTTATTATCTATTATCTCTTGGATTTTAGAAGATGAGTCCTTTTTATTCATGGTGTCACTTGAAAAAATTAAAGTATTTTTATCAGGAAAAATCTTTTTTATTTCCTCAAGTATTTTTTCCACGCCTGGACCACTAAAGCTAAAATCACATTTAGAGTCCTTTGAAGAGCAGTCTCGTTCCATTTCTGTGGAATAACCACAATAATGACATAAAACTTTATTTCTTATCTTATGATAAACAAGATTAATTGAACAAAAAGGACAGTCAAAAGTTTTCAAACAATTTTTACATAATACAAATGGCGAGTAACCTCTTCTATTTACAAAAAATAAAACCTGATTATTCCTAGATAAATTATCTTTTACTTTTTCAATCAATTCCTCTGAAATAAATGTTCCTTTTTTTTCACTTTTTTTTATTTTTATAATTTCATAATCTGGTAACTTTGCATCTCTAAATCGCTCAGTTAACCTTGATGAATGAAACTTTTTTCCTTTAATATTTTTATAAGTTTCGATAGATGGAACAGCAGATATCAAATTGATAGGTATATTTTCAAATGATGCTCTGGATATTGCCATATCTCTAGCATGATAGTTTACGCCCTCATCTTGTTTGTAGGATTGGTCGTGTTCTTCATCTATTGTAATAAGGCCTAACTTTTTAAAAGGTAAAAATAAAGCCGACCTAGCCCCTATGACAACTTTAATCTTTCCTGATTTCAAACCGCTCCAAATTATCTTTTTATTTTTCTTTGTAACTGATGAATGCCAAATAGCTGGTTTAAAACCAAAAAAAGAAATGAAATTTTTTTCAAATTCTCTTGTGAGGCCAATTTCAGGAAGTAAAATCAAAGATTGATACCCTTCATTTAGTTTTTTTTTAATTGCATTGAAATAAACTATTGTTTTTCCTGAACCTGTAGTCCCTTGTAATACATGAACTCTAAAATTTTTATCCCCCTTTTCTATTTCTAATAAACTTTTTTTTTGCTGAATATTAAGACTATAATCTTTAGTTGGGTGTTTTTTATTAAACTGATCGTAAGTGTCTGATTTATAATCTTCTTCTAAAGAATTATTTACTAGATGAAGTTTTAACGCCATACCCTTTGGAACAATATTATAATCAGAAAACCAATTTAAAAATTTTATCGTTTTATTTTCTAAAGGATCTTTTGTAAATTTTTTAATAATATTTTTGATTTTAAATTTTTTTTTAGGCCCTTCCTCAAAATCATCCCAGATAATGCCTACCATTTTTTTTTTACCAAAAGGCACCTCTACATAATCGCCAATTTTTAGTTTTTCTTTTGAAGAGTATGTAAATGGGTGATCAAAAATGTTTGGTAATAGTACTGGTACTTTCATTTCATTATGAAAAATTTAAAAGTGTATTGGTAATTTATTACAACTCTATTTCTGTTGATATACAATAAATATAAAGTAATATCTAGACCTAAAGACCAAGATCAAGAAAATGAACACTAAAAAGTTTTTTATCATCAACCCAAGTTTTCTTAACTTTCCAACCGGCTTCATTTGCTAAATTTCTGAAAGATTTAATCGTGTATTTATGAGAATTCTCAGTATGAATCTCTTCATTTTTTTTAATTGAATATTTTGAGCCATTGATTCTAATATTATTATTTTTTTTTGCTTTTAGTCTCATCTCAATTCTTTTTTTTGATTTATTATAAATTGCTAAATGTTTATAGAAATTTATGTTTATATTAGTACCCAATTCGGTATTCATTCTTTGTAAAATATTTTTGTTAAATTTTGCAGTTACACCTTTTTTATCATTATAAGCAGAGATAAGCGTTGGAATATCTTTAATTAAGTCAGCACCAATGATAATTTTTTTGGCTTTAAATTTCATTTTGAGCATTTTTAAAAATTTTACAGCATCCTTTTTCTCAAAGTTACCTATAGTTGACCCTGGAAAAAAAATAATTATGTTTTCTGATGAATTAATCTTAAAAGGTAATTTATCACTTCCTGAGAAATCATATCCTTTGGGAGTAATAGCTACTTTTGGAAATTTCTTTTTAAAACTTTGAGATATTTTTATTATATAATCTTCAGAAATATCTAGGGGTATGTATTTTTTTGGCTTATCTAGGCTACTTAAAAAAATTTCTATTTTTTTGATATCCCCAGCGCCTGGTTCAATTAAAACCGCACCCTTGCCTATTTTATTAGCAATTTCAATTTTATTATCTCTTAAAATTTTTCTTTCTGTTCGTGCTGGGTAATATTCTTTCAATTTAGTAATTTGTTCAAAAAGTTTTGATCCTTTAAAGTCATAAAACCATTTAGAACTTAGCTTCTTATTTTTCTTACTTAAACCGAAACTTACTTCTTGTAAAAATGATTTCATTTTATGTTAAGGGAAACTAAAAGACGGTTAATTGGCATTGAAAATCGCCCTTGTCTTTGAGAGTCAGTACTTTGTTTGGATATTGCTAAAAGTTCAGATAAATTTGTGATCATTAATTTTCTGCTCTCCGGCTTTAGAACAAATGCAGCATAGAAAAATCCTGCTGCAATTTCAGCCACTTGAATGGCAGGTCCCTCCATAGATACAACATTTGTTTCGATATTTACTTTTGCTTCTGGGAAAGCTTTATGTATAAGATTACTTAGGCTTTCTGATCCTCGTATTCTTGGATCACCTAAATCAATCTCTCCATAATTAGGTATTTCTTTTTGTACATAACTATAAATTAAATCGTGTACTTCCTTATAATTAGGTGCTGCACTCATTGGCCCATCAACTAGAGCTACAAACTGACCTTCTGAAGTTAAAACTCGTCTGATTTCTTCTAATACTGGTAATATCGGGTCCATCAATGTTAAAGCCCAATGACACAGGACAATGTCAATAGAGTTATCATCGATTGTTGTCAATTTTTGTGCTTTTGACTCAATAAGATTTACTCCGCTGTTTATAAGACGAGTCTTGGCTAATGCTAATTCTTCAGGACACATGTCTACACCTTTTAAATTTAAATTTTTATTGCGATCAAATAATATTTTTAATAATGGCCCTGACCCGCAGGCAAGATCTAATACTCGTAAACTTTCATTATTAGGTACAAGTTCAGCTAGCCATTCATAACTGTTACGTCCAGTTTCATCACGACAAAAACTTGCACACACTTCAGTAAATCCTGTATGTTCTTGATGTATAGTTCTTAAATGATCAACTAAAGCATAACTATCGGGATATAGATTGCGAGCAAGACTGTCGGTCCAGATCGAGTTTAGTCCTTTCTGATTGTTTGTATCTTTCATGATTTATCTTTAACTGGCCAACAAATTGGGTTTAGTGGACTAGCTGCTACATCTCCTGGTTTGACATTGGGCATAAATTTCTGCCAGTCACCTGATACCATCGTGGGACTATTAACTACTCTTGCTCCATCTCGGTAATAAGTATTGGCAAGAGCGACTCTGCTACGATTGGTCCGGTTACGTGAAGCGGTATGAAAATTTAAATTATGATGAAAGCTAACTTCACCTAGTTCAAAAGGAGTTTCATTCACGCTTACATTATTTTTTGAAAAAATATCTGATATCCCTCGGTCGTATCCGGTGCCAGTCTTTTCAAAGGTAACAGCATTGACTAATTTGTGGACATTGAGTGGATAGGCAAAAGAGAGTGGTCCCATTTCAAGAGGGGTGGGTTGTGCAGGCACCCAAGCGGTGACTACGTCATTTGTGTCGAGAGGAAAATGATGGTCATCGAAGTGCCAAGGAGTACGACCACAACCAGCTTGTTTGGCTAGCACATTGTCATGGTAAAGTCTAACAGCTGATACTTCGAGAAGATTTGCTGAAATTTGTCCTAGACGAGGTGATAATACGTAGGCGCGAAGCAATTTATTATCAGGCCAAATCATTTCAAGACTAAGGAATCGGTTATGTGCACCTTTATCTGGATCAACTTTAAACTCTTCTTTTAATAAATTAATTAATTCAGCTCGTAGTTTTAACACTGACCCAGGGGAGAAAACCTTTTTAAGTTTTATGAAACCATTTGTTTTAAAAAAATCAATTTGATCATCAAACAAGTGGTACGGTTCTGCTAACTCTGAAATAACCTCATCATCTGTTGGTATTGAAATATCTGGTAAGGGATCGGCGTTAATAATTTCATCTTTTTTAACATCATTATCTGCTAAGCTAACATACCAGTCCCACCAGGCTTGATTGTCCTTGTCCCATGGTTTACTGATATCGGTAGCATCAGATATTTTAGAATTAAAATTATTATCAGATTTTGTCATTAGGAGTATCTTATGGTTTTATTATAAATTAATAAGAGCGCGTTTTGACATAAGGTTATTTAAGATTTTTAAGAGTGTATTTGTCTTTTTTCAACAGATAAAGCTGCCTCTTTTATTGCTTCAGAAAATGTTGGATGAGCATGACACGTTCGTGCGATATCTTCAGAACTCGCTCCAAACTCCATTGCAACCGCCATTTCTGCAATCATTTCTCCTACATGAGGTCCTATCATATGTACTCCTAAAACTTTATCAGTGTCTTTATCGGCTAAAATTTTAACGAAACCTTCAGGCTCATCGATCGCTTTAGCTCTTGAGTTAGCCATAAAAGGAAACTTTCCAATTTTATAAGACTTGTTTTTTTCTTTTAGTTGTTCTTCTGTTAAGCCTATACTTGCTACCTCAGGAGTGGTGTATATTACTCCCGGAATTAAATCGTAGTTTACATGACCAGATTGCCCTGCAATTATTTCTGCAACTGCAATCCCTTCCTCCTCAGCTTTATGGGCTAACATTGGCCCATCAATTACATCTCCAATGGCATAAATATTTTTTGCTGAAGTTTGGAATTTTTTGTCAATTTTAATCCTTCCTTTTTCATCTGATTTTACTCCTGCAGAACTCAAATTTAAATTGGATGTAAATGGTTTTCTTCCAATTGATATTAAAGCTACATTACAATTAAAATCTTTATTATCTCCATTCTTATCTGAAGTTGTAATTTGAACCCCACTATTAGTTTTTTTGATGCTAGTTACTTTTCTATTTAGGTGAAACTTAATATTTTGTTTCTTCAATATTTTCATAAACTCTTCTGAAATCTCTCTATCCATTCCAGGTGTGATGTGATCTAAAAATTCGATTACATTGACTTCAGCCCCGAGACGAGACCAGACAGAGCCCATTTCTAAACCTATGTAGCCCCCACCAACGACAACCAAACTTTTCGGAACTTCTTTTAAAGATAAGGCGCCAGTTGAAGAAACGATCGTTTTTTCATCGAATTCAACGTTAGGCATAGGCATCGCTTCAGATCCAGTTGCAATAATAATATTTTTGGCCTCAATTTCTTTTATTTTACCATCTTCGCCTTTTATCGATATTTTCTTCTCAGAAATAAAACTACCAAAACCTTTTAAGTAAGTTACCTTGTTTTTTTTGAAAAGAAATTCTACACCCTTGGTCAAGATTGAAACTGCTTTATCCTTATTTTTCATCATCTTATCTAAATTGAGTTTCACATCTCCTGTCTCAATTCCAAGTTTAGAAAAATTTTTAGCCTTTTTAAAATTCTCAGACAAATTTAATAAACTTTTTGAAGGAATACATCCAATGTTTAAACAAGTGCCACCCAAAGCACCTCTAGCTTCTATACAAGCAGTTTTTTGACCTAGCTGAGCTAATCTTATAGCGCAAACATATCCGCCTGGTCCGCCGCCTATTACTACCGAGTCAAATTTTTCTGTCATAAACTATAAATTTAAAAATAATCTTCTTGGATCTTCCAAGTTATCTTTTGTATTTTTTAAAAAAGATACTGCCTCTTTCCCATCAATTATTCTATGATCATATGATAAAGCTATATACATTATCGGTCTAATTTTAATTTCACCATTTACCACATGTGGCCTTTCTACAATATTGTGCATTCCTAAAACTCCGGATTGAGGTAAATTTAAAATTGGTGTTGATAACATTGATCCATAGACACCCCCGTTACTGATAGTAAATGTCCCACCCTGAAGATCGTCAATTGTAATCTTTCCATCTCTTGCTTTATCAGACAATTCTTTAATTTTCTTTTCTATGTCTGCGAAAGACATTTCATCTGCATTTTTTAAGACTGGAACCACAAGACCTTTTTCGGTACCTACTGCAAAACTTATATTATAGTAGTTCTTATAAATTATGTTCTCTCCCTCGATTTCAGCATTTATTGCTGGAAAAAGTTTTAAACTTTCAATGCAAGCTTTAACAAAAAAGGACATAAAACCTAGTTTTATGCCAAACCTATCTTGAAAATCACTTTGATTTTCTTTTCTCATGTCAATTATACCGCTCATATCAACTTCATTAAAAGTTGTAAGCATTGCTGCATTATCTTGAGCTTGTTTGAGTCTTTTAGCAATTGTTTGTCTTAGCCTTGTCATTTTTATTTTTTCTTCTTGGCCAAACTTTATTTTCCGCTCAGAAGGTCCAGGTTTAATGTTCATTAAACTTAATAGATCACCTTTTGAAACTCTTCCACCCCTGCCAGTTCCTTGGATTTTTTTTAAGTCAATTTTATTATCTGCAGCAATCTTTCTCACAGCAGGAGAAACAGATACATCCTTTGTTTTTTTAGATTTCTCTTTTTTAGAGGATACTTCTTCTGTAAGGATTAATGGTTCTTCCTTACTTGTATTTTCATTAGGTTCTAAAATTTTTTCTTCCTTATCGAACAGTTTTGTTTCAACTTCTTTTGTCTCAACTTCTTTTTTTAAACTAATAATATTATCTTCGTTGTGTACTACTTTCTCTTCTTTAGGTTCATCCTCAGTTTCATATTTTTTTGAACTTCCTCCGATTATTGATCCAAGAACAGCTCCAACCTCAACCGTTGAGCCATTTTGGGCGTTTATTTCACTTAATACTCCATCTGAAGGGGATGGAACCTCTAAATTTACTTTATCAGTTTCAAGTTCAACAACAGGTTCATCGGCTTCGACACTATCACCTTTATTTTTTAACCATTTAGCTACAGTTGCTTCTGTTATACTTTCTCCTAAAACTGGAACTACAATTTTGTCTGACATTATTCTAAAATTTTATCTATAATCTCTTTTTGTTGTTTTGCATGTCTCTTCGCATATCCAGTAGCTGGTGAAGCCGAAGGATTTCTGCCAATAAACTTCAATTTCTTTTTAACCTCTAAATTATCTAAAGTCCATTGAATATAATCTCTTACTGAAAACCAAGCACCCATATTTTTAGGTTCTTCTTGGCACCAAATAAATTTAGCGTATTCGGCATAAGGTTTAATAGCTTTTGTCAAAGACCTTACTGGGAATGGATAAAGTTGCTCTATTCTTATAAAAACAATATCGTCAATTTTCTCTTTTTCTCTCGCAGCCAAAAGATCAAAATATATTTTTCCTGAGCAAAGAATGACTTTCCTTATCTTTTTTGGTTTTTTTAATTCAATTAATTTGTTTTTTTTATTTAAAGCTTGATCTTCTAAAACTCTATGAAATGAATTATTTTTATTAAAGTCCTCTATGTTTGATACACAGTATTTGTTTCTCAACAAAGATTTTGGGGTCATTATAACAAGTGGCTTTCTAAATTCTCTGTGAATCTGTCTTCTAAGAGCATGAAAATAATTTGCTGGAGTTGTACAATTAAGTACTTGCATGTTTTCTTGAGCACAAAGTTGCAAAAATCTTTCAAGTCTTGCTGAAGAGTGTTCAGGCCCTTGTCCCTCATAACCATGGGGAAGCAATAGAACTAATCCTGAGGCTCTAAACCATTTTCTCTCTCCAGAGGCAATGAATTGATCAATTACAACTTGAGCACCGTTTGCAAAATCTCCGAATTGTGCCTCCCAAATCGTTAAAGTTTCTGGTTCTACTAAGCTATATCCATACTCAAATCCAAGCACTGCTAATTCAGATAAAAAACTATCTACAATTTCAAACTTTTTCTGTTTTGTAGATACATGATCTAATGGCACGTATCTTGAGTTATCTATTTGATTTCGTAAAACTGAGTGTCTTTGGCTAAATGTGCCACGACCACTATCTTGACCTACTAATCTCACGGGAAATCCCTCTTCGAGTAATGTTGCAAATGCTAATGTTTCTGCATTAGCCCAATCAATATTTTTTTCCTCTTGAACACACTTATTTCTATTTTCAAAAACTTTTTGTATAGTTTTATGAATATTAAGCTCTGGATTTAAAAAGTTTATTTTTGCAGATAGTTTCTTTAATTTATTCGTATCAACTCCTGTCTGTCCTCTTTTATCCTTACCTTTCTTTGGTTGATATCTTGACCAGGTCCCTTCGAACCAATTCAGTTTTGGTTTGTAATCATTTGCAGTTTTAAATTGATCATCCAGAAGTTTTTTAAAGTCGTTTACTTTATTTTTGAATTGATCTTCAGTTATACTATTATTTTTAATAAGTTTTTTCCCATATATATTTAAAGTAGATGGATGTGATCTTATTTTTTTGTACATTAAAGGCTGAGTAAAAGATGGTTCATCTCCTTCATTATGACCGAATCTTCTGTAGCAAATCATGTCAATTACAACATCTTTGTTAAATTTTTGTCTAAACTCAATTGCGATTTTAGCACAATGAACAACTGCCTCAGGATCATCTCCATTACAATGAAGAATAGGAGCCTCTACAATTTTTCCTAAATCAGATGGGTATGGGCTTGATCTGGCAAACCTTGGACTAGTGGTAAAACCAATTTGATTATTTACAATAATATGAATCGTTCCACCTGTGTTATGACCCTTTAAACCTGACATAGCAAAACATTCCGCAACAACTCCTTGCCCTGCAAATGCAGCATCTCCATGAATAAGTAATGGTATTACCTTTTTTCTTTCTGAGTCGTTATGAAAATATTGCTTCGCTCTTGTTTGACCAAGAACAACAGGGTTAACTGCCTCTAAATGAGAAGGGTTGTCAGTAAGACTTACATGTACAGAGTTTCCATCGAAAGTTCTATCTGATGAAGCACCTAAATGGTATTTAACATCACCTGTAGAGTCCTCACTTGAGGAAGCAAATTCACCTGCAAATTCATTAAAAATTCTTTTATAAGATTTTTGTAGGACATTTGCTAAGACATTTAATCTTCCCCTATGTGACATTCCAATTTTAATTTCTTTAACTCCTAATTGGCCCCCTCGCTTAATAATTTGCTCTAGCGCTGGTATTAAAGACTCTGCACCATCAAGTCCAAATCTTTTTGTTCCAACATATTTTTTTGCTAAAAATTTCTCAAAACCCTCGGCTTGAATAATCTTATTTAATATTGCGTCTTTTCCTTTTTCAGTAAAATTTAATTGATTTTCCTCTTTTTCCATTCTTTCCCTAAACCAAATTTTCTCATTCGGGTTTGTGATGTGCATATATTCTGCACCAATTGTTGAACAATATACTTTTCTTAATTTAGTTATAATTTCACTTATTGAGGCATAACCTATATCCATGTATGAATCTAAATATATCTTTCTTTCGAAATCCTCAGTTTTAAATCCATAATCATTAGGATGTAATTCATAAAGATATTCTCTTTTCATTAAACCAAGAGGATCGAGGTTTGCTATAAGATGACCTCTAATTCTATATGCCCTTATCAATGCGATTGCTTTAATAGAGTCTATTTTCTCCCTCTCGGAACCATTTAGATTTTCCTCAAGTCTTTTATTTTTTTTTAGATCTATCGATATCTTTTTTGGGCTCCATGAAGGTCCTGCTATTTCTTTTGAAACTGAATTTAGATCTTCATTTAAATCACTAAAGTATTTTTTCCAACTATCTGGTAATTTGGGGTCATTCTCTATAAATCTTACATACATTTCCTCTATGAACTGGCTGTTAGATTTATTCAGAAAAGACTGCTGCTTAAATTCTAAATTTTTTGAAGAGCTCATTTACGATTATTATAGTATTAACATTAAAATATTAAAGACCCAATTTGTTTTTTAATGTAATTCCCATTTCTGCAGGAGATTTTGCAATGGTAATACCTGCATCTGTCATTGTAACAATTTTATCTGAAGCTCCGCCTTTGCCACCAGAAATTATTGCCCCCGCGTGTCCCATTCTTCTTCCAGGAGGTGCTGTAATACCAGCAATAAATCCTACCATAGGCTTTTTGATTTTATGATTTTTAATAAATTCTGCTGCTTCTTCCTCTGCGGTTCCCCCAATTTCACCAATCATCAAAATAGACTTAGTTTCTGGATCGTTTAAAAACAAGTCTAAACAATCTATAAAATTGGTTCCATTAATTGGATCT
>CACIHL010000007.1 GCA_902586395.1 uncultured Pelagibacteraceae bacterium
ATGGGAGTTTGAAACTCTAAAAAATCCATCTTTTCCATTTCTTTTCTAATAAAGGAAATTACTTTTGATCTTAAGATAATATTATTATGAATTTGTTTTCTTCTTAAATCTAGAAATCTATACTTAAGTCTTATCTCCTCAGAATATTCTTGATCACTAAAAACAGGGAGAGGCAACTCTTTTGTTTTTCCGACAATTTCGAATTTTTCAATAGCAACTTCGATCTCCCCTGTTAAAAGATCTTTATTAATTGTTTCTTTGGTTCTTTCTATAACTTTTCCATTTATTTTTATAACTGTTTCAAGTTGAAGCTTTTCCAAGTCTTTAAAAAATTTATTTTCTTTATCAATTACACATTGAGTTATCCCATAATGATCTCTAAGATCGATGAAAAGAAGATTTCCATGATCTCTTTTTTTATTTATCCAGCCAGATAAAATTACATCTTTTTTAGTAAATTTTTTTGTGAGTTCACCACAAGTATGTGTTCTAAATTTATTCAATTTGATACTCCTAAAATTTCTTTAATTATTTTTAAATTAATAGGTTTTTTTTTTTTTAAACTAATTTCGTCAATTGTACATATAAATTCGGATATTTTGTCGTAAGATCTAGTTATTCTCTTACAAATAAAATCTATGAGTTTTTTATCTAAAATTATTTGGCTATCTGAAAAATTTTTAACAATAAGTGCATATATAAGTTCATCATCTGGTTTATTGATTTTGGCTGTAAGAATATTTTTAAACCTTGAATTTAAATCTTTAAGTCTTGTCTCCATCTCATTTACAGCTTTCACAGATGTTATTAATAAATATTTGTTCTCTTTTTCAACCATATCAATTAAAGAATAAGTTGTTTCCTCATCGCAGTTTTCATTAAAATCTTCAATTACAATATTTTGATATCCTTTAATCTTATCGAATATTTTAGCATTCAACTCTTTAAATTTAAACTTGATACCTTTTTCTTTTTCTAAAAAAATTTCTGATAAATGAGACTTGCCTGATTTCCTTTCACCATAAATATTTAATATTTTTTTTTCCCAATTAGGCCAGCTTTTGATTAAATTAAATGCAAAATAATTGCATTTACTTACAAAAAAATCATTTTTATTAAAATTTGATAATTGCTCAAACTTAAATATTTCTTGCCTTAGGTCTCTTATCTTACTTTCCATATTTCTTGATTTGTATCGATGTCAATATCTTTCTCTTTCATTAAGGTTAAAAATTGATTTGGATTACCATTAAAAATTATTTTATAAATTGTATTATTATTATTAAAACTTGTAACATAAAAGTTTGAAACCAAATCAAGCTGTGCTAAATAATTTTCAATTAATTGTATTTGTTTAACTTTTTTTGAATTAATTGAAATATTTATTGGAAGTTTGATTGAGGTATTAATTTGGTTATTTTGTTTCCAAATATCTTCAAAAAAAATCTTAGTTTTTTCAATGATATTTAATAGTTGTAAATCATCAAAAATATCAACTTTTTTATAACTTTGATTTGAAATCTTTACCTCACCGTCATAAAACATTTTTGAAAGCACCCTAAAATTATTTTTATTCTCAAAATATATTGCAACTATATAATCCTCCGTATCATATTTTTTTACAATTTGATCAAATTTAAAATTTTCAATAATATCTTTATTTTCAGTAATCAATTTTAGATCAAGAATATCTTCTTCATGTAATATGTAATTTATTTGTGAAAAGTTTTTTGTATTATCATTCCATTTTGAATAGAAAGGATTTCTATCAAATAAAAGAACTTTATCTTCGTCATTGTCTATTAATATAAGCAAGGTTAAAAATTCTTTTTTTTTATACATCGATGGAAATATATTTTTCCTCTCAAAAAAATTAAGAATTTTAGGCTTGTCAAAATTTACCACAAAATTTGCTTGATAATTTTTATTTAGGAACTGCTCATTTGTTATCGTGAAAGAATCGATAAGATATTTAATATCTTTTAACTGTGTGTTTTTAATTTTATTTTTATCCTTTGAAGTTATTAAGCTATTCAAAAGAATATTAAAGGCTTCTCCAAATGCTTTGTTAATAACTTTTTCTTTATTAAAATTAGAATTAAAAGGCTCTTCAATTTCTATGTCTTGAATTTTGAAAATTTTACCAAAAGTATAAGTGTGAATAAAACAAATAAAAAATACTACAAATATAGTAAAAACTATATAAGATGAAGACTTCAAAAAATTCTTTTTTAAAAACATTTTAAATTATGAAAAAATATAAATTTACATATCAAAAAAGCGGAGTAAACATAAATGCATCTAATCAATTCATTAAATATATATCTAAATTGACCAAAAAAGGAAATTCTAAAAATAAATTTAAAAATATAGGTAGTTTTGGTTCAATAAATGAAATTCCAAAAAATTTTAACAATCCTCTATTGGTAAGTAGTACCGACGGTGTTGGAACAAAACTTGAAATAGCAAATATTTTAAATAAGTTTAATACTATTGGAATAGATTTAGTTGCAATGTGTGTAAATGATATTCTGGTACTTGGAGCAAAACCACTTTTTTTCTTAGATTACATTTCAATTGATAAAATAAATTTAACAAAATTAAAAAATATTATTAAAGGTATACATGAAGGTTGCAAAATGAGTGACTGTCAATTAGTGGGCGGGGAAACAGCTGAAATGCCAGGAACCTACTCTAAAAATAAATTTGATTTGGCTGGATTTTCTGTAGGACTTGTAAACAAGAATAATGTGTTAAAGAAGGAAAAGATAAAAGAAAATAATTTGATTTTAGCAATACCTTCTAGCGGACTTCATTCAAATGGATATTCCTTATTAAGAGAAGTTTTAAAAAAAAAGAAAATCAATATTAAAAAAAATAAATTTTTGCGTAATGAAATATTAAAACCCACTAAAATTTATGTAAAAGAAATTATGAATTTGCTTGATAGAAAACTAATTAATGGATGTGCAAATATAACAGGTGGAGGTATTGGTGACAATATTGAAAGAGTAATACCAAAAAATCTTTGTGCAAGAATAGATTTAGATAAAATAAAAACCCATAAAATTTTTAGTTGGATCAACAAAAATGGTGTTTCTCAAAAAGAAATGCTCAAAACTTTTAATTGTGGTGTGGGTTTTTGTTTGATAATTAAAAAAAATAATTTTCATAAAATTTTAAAGTTTTTTCCAAAGAAATACCGTCCCTACATAATTGGAGAAATAGTTAGAAATAAAAGTAAAGTAAAATATACTAACAATATACGCTGGTAATGTGATCAAGGAAAAGGCTAATATTGCAGTTTTTATCTCGGGAAGGGGAACAAATCTTGAAGCCTTAATTTTAAGATCAAATAAGAAAACTTGTAATTATAAAATTGCATATGTAATAAGTAATAAAAGGAATGCTGCTGGATTAAAAATTGCAAAAAAAAATCAAATTATAACTAAAGTTATTTCTCAATCATTTTTAAAAATTGAACAAAAAAAATTAGCAAAAATCCTCATTAATAAAAATATAAAGTTTATTTGTTTAGCAGGGTTTATGAAAATTTTAAGTCCATATTTTCTTAATTTTTTTAAAAATAGAATAATTAACATTCATCCATCTTTATTACCAAAGTACAAAGGACTTAACACGCACAAAAGAGCCTTAGAAGCTAAAGAAAAATTTTCAGGATGCACAATACATTATGTAAGTAAAAAATTAGATTCTGGTAAGATCATTGCAAAAAAGAAAGTTAAGATTTTCAAAAAAGATACTTTAAAAAAATTGGAAAAAAGGGTGCTTAAAGAAGAGAATAAACTTTATCCTCTAGTTTTAGAAAAACTAGTTAGGTCTTAAAAAAGAAATTAATTTCTTTATTAGCGTTTTCAACACTGTCTGAACCATGAACTGAATTTTTATCAATGGATATTCCATATTTTTTTCGTATTGTTCCTTCATCTGCTTTTGCAGGATCAGTTGCTCCCATAACCTTCCGGTTTTCAGAAACTGCATCAACTTTTTCGAGTATCATTGCAACAATAGGTCCAGACGAAAGATAATTGCAAAGATCATTATAAAAAGGTTTTGTTTCATGTACTTTATAGAAAATTTCAGCATCTTTTTTTTCTAATTTAACCTTTTTTTGTTTAGCGATTGTAAAGCCGGATTTAATGAAAAATTGTTTTATTTCCTCTTCTAAATTTCTCTCAACTGCATCAGGTTTAATCAATGAAAGAGTTTGTTCAACTTTACTCATAGTTATCTTCAATAAACTTGTTCAACAATCTAACCCCATAACCTGTTGCTCCACTCGAATTAAGGGCTCCTGCATATTTTGAAAAGGCCATGCCTGCAATATCTAAATGAGCCCAAGGTGTTTTGTTTAAAATAAATCGTTGCAAAAACTGGGCTGCAGTTGTCGACCCTGCTCCACCAACATAATTTATATTCTGCATGTCTGCATTTTTGGAATTCATAAGTTTATCGTAATTAGAGTGCAATGGGAGTCTCCATGCTTTTTCCTCAACTTTTTCACCAGCTTCATGAATTTGCTTAGATAAATTATCGTTGTTAGAAAATAATCCAGCATACTCTGACCCCAACGCGACAACTATAGCGCCAGTTAGTGTTGCTAAATCTACGATCAAACTAGGTTTAAATTTTTTCTCTGTAAAAGTTATGGCGTCCGCTAAAACTAATCTTCCCTCAGCATCAGTGTTTAATACCTCAATAGTTTTTCCACTATAAGATTTGACAATATCTCCAGGTCTTTGAGCATTACCTCCTGGCATATTTTCAACTAACCCAACAACACCAACTGCGTTAACTTTTGATTTTCTTAAAGCTAAATTTTTCATAAGACCTACAACTACAGCTGAACCAGCCATGTCATAAGTCATATCTTCCATAAACCTTGCGGGCTTTAAAGATATACCCCCTGTATCAAAACAAACTCCTTTACCAACGAATGCTAGTGGCTTTGAATTTGATTTTTTTCCTCACCAGTTCTCGCATGTGCTTCCATTCCTTCATATCTTGAAATTCTAGCAGCTGCAGCACCAACTTCTTTTGTAGACTCTTTAGTCATTCTTTGAAAACTTAATGTCTTAATAAATTTACCCACGAATAAACCACCAGTATATTTTCCAGCTCCTTTAGTGGGCAATATGTGGTTAGTACCTGAACATTTATCACCGTAAGCAACAGTAGTTTCTTCACCTATAAATAATGATCCATAATTTTTTAATTTTTCATGGAACCATTTCAAATTTTTTGTTTGTAACTCTAAGTGTTCAGGAGCATAATCGTCACTAACTTTGACCATTTCTTCATTAGTGTCACATAAAATAACTTCACCATAATCTCTCCATGCTGCTTCGGCACTTAATCTTGGCACTTCTGGTAATTCATCGATTAATTCTGGAACTCTTTTCATTACTACATCAGCTAGCTTTTGACTTGTAGTATATAACCAAGCAGGCGAGTTATAACCGTGCTCAGCTTGTCCTACTAAGTCAACAGCAACAATTTCTGGATCTGCTGTTTCATCAGCTATTATTCCAATCTCTGTTGGTCCAGCAAATAAATCAATACCAACTTTACCAAACAAAATTCTCTTAGCTTCAGCAACAAATTGATTTCCAGGTCCAACTAAAATATCTGCAGGCGCATTACCAAATAAACCATATGTCATTGCAGCTATAGCTGGTACACCACCTAAGTTTAAAATTACATCTGCACCACATAAGTCAGCTGTATAAATTATAGAAGGGTGGGCACCTATATTTTCTTTTGGTGGACTGCATGCGATAATATTTTTAACACCAGCTACTTTTGCTGTAGTTACACTCATGACAGCTGAAGCAATGTGTGCATATCTACCGCCAGGTATATAACACCCAGCCGTATTTACAGGTACTAGTTTTTGTCCAGCATATAATCCATTTGAAAGCTCTACTTCAAAGTCTTGTCCGTAATTTTTTAATTGAGCTTCAGCAAATTTTTTAACTCTATCGTAAGAAAATCTAATGTCGTCCTTAGTCTTTTGATCTAATTTCTTTTTAATATCTTCAATTTTTTCTTTAGAAACAATTATTTCACCGTCATATTTATCAAACTTTTTTGTTAATTCTTTACAACCTTCTTCTTTTGATTTTTCAAGTTCTTTTAAAAGATTTTGAACAATTTCTTTAGTTTTAGTATCATCTGTTGAAGCTGTTTTAGTCGCCTTTTTTAAATATTTAATTGTCATTTATATAAATTTATATTTCATTCTTAATCTAATGCAACAACTGCAGCAGCTATAGAAGCTAATCTTGCTACTGCCTCATCCGATCTACTTGTTATTACTACAGGAACTTTTCCACCAACCACGACTCCTGCTGCGCACGCACCCATAAAATAAATCATCATTTTAACCAAAGCATTCCCAGTTTCTACACTTGGCACTAACAAAACATCAGCATCTCCTGCAACAATATTTTTAATTCCCTTTATGGTAGCTGACTTTTTAGAAATACAATTATCAAAGGCTAGAGGACCAAAAACATCAGCATCTAATTTTTCTTTTTTTGACAATTCAGTAATTTCTTTTGCTTCCATTGAACTTTGTATACTATCTAGAACTTCTTCCGTAGCTGATAAGACTGCAACTTTAGGTCTATTGTTTCCAATCCTTTTTGAAAAACCAATTACATTTTTTAAAATATGCATTTTAGTTTTTACATTAGGCAAAACATTTAAAGCACCATCAGTTATAATTAGTGGTTTATCCTCTTTATCTAAAGTCATATGCCATATATGACTTAGTCTAGTTTTTCCTAAAAGTTGATATTCTCTTTTTAATACTTCTTTCATTAATATATCTGTATGAATATGACCTTTAACAATAATTTTGATCTTTCCAGCTTTTGCTAATTTAGCGGCTACAATTGCAGTATTATTTTCCACTGGCTCATGAATAATTTCATACTGAGAAATATCAAATTTAATTTCCTCAGCACATTTTTGAATTTCTTGTTTGTCTCCAATAAAAATTGGTTTAATTAAATTTTCTTTAACAGCGTCCATTACTGAAAGCATGGGCAAGGGCTTTCCAGCGTTTACAATCGCTGCGCTCACACCTTTTTTTTTGCTAGCTGCGTCCAAAAGATTGTTAGGACACACTATTTGCTTATCTGAAATCATTAAAAATCTTATATTTGTTTTTATAATGAGTATAAAGGAATTTGAGCATATTTGTGGTAATATAAACTATGGAAATTGTAACAAAAATAACACCGATAATCCTTGCATTAATAATGCTTGGTTTAGGGTTAGGTTTAAAACTTGAAGATTTTACAAGAGTATTAAAAACACCTAAAGATTTTATTGTTGGTTTTGTTTCACAATTAATAATTCTTCCGCTCGTTGCTTATTTATTAATTATAATTTTAAAAACACCTCCAGAAATTGCAATCGGAGTAATGATTATTGCTGCTGCACCAGGTGGAGTTACTTCAAATATTATGACTAAATTTGCTGATGGGGATGTAGCATTATCAATTTCCTTAACAGCGATAATAAGTTTATTAAGCATTATTACAGTCCCTTTTATAATTTTTACATCTGCTGATTTATTTGGAATTACCAATATTTCAGAAAATATATCAATGATTGGTATCGCATTTAAGATGTTTTTAGTTGTTACTGTGCCAGTTATATTAGGAATGATTATAAGAAAATTTGCAGAAAATTTTGTGGCAACAAAAGTAGAAATATTTAATAAACTTAATATTGTCTTGTTTGCAGTTTTTTTCTTTGCTGCATTTTATGAAGAAAGAGAAAACTTAATAAATTTATTGAAACAAGCAGGTCTAATTGCCTTAATCTTAAATGTTACAATGATGGTCATTGCATATTATCTTGGTAAAATTTTTGCATCTGGGGTTAAGCAACTTAAATGTATTGCTTTAGAATGTGGTCTGCAAAATGGGACTTTAGCACTGTTTGTTTCTACACAAATATTTGGATCTGATATATTATATGCAATACCAACTGGTGCTTATGCACTTATAATGTATATAACCGGATTTACTTTTGTATTTTTATTAAGAAGAAGTACCAATTAATTTTTCTAAATCTTTTTCTATTTCTCTCGGTAAATTAATTTTATCTTTAGAGTTTTTCGAAAATCTTTTTGCTTTATTTTCTCCAGGATAAGAAATTGATGCAAAACCTTTAGCTCGTGGAAGTTTTTTTATAATCCTTATATTTTCTTTTATTCTTTTGATATAATTTTTTCCAATGAAGATATTTGGTTTAATAGCTAAAAATAAATGTCCAACATTTTGTGGTCCTCTAAAATCATCAAATGGATCTCTAACCTTTCCACCGTGAGCAGCTCCAGTAATTACTCCACTTAAAATATCAACCATCCATGCAAGACCTGATCCTCTAAAACCTGCGATCGGAAGCTGAACTCCTTTTAAAGCTTTTTTTGCATCTGTTGTAGGGTTTCCATTTTTATCTAAGGCAACACCAGCAGTAATTTTTTTACCAAGTCTGGCAGCAACTCTGATGATACCTCTATTAATCATCGAAACAGATGTGTCTAAAATAAATGGAACTTTTCCTCCTGATGGTGTTCCAAAACAAATTGGATTAGTTCCAAACAAAGTTTTTTTTGCCCCATAAGGCGCTATTGCAGGTGGAGCATTAGTAAAACACCAAACCATTAAATTTTTCTTAACAGCTTGTTCGACGTAATAACCTGATAAACCATAATGACCTGAATTTTTTACACCAACTAAACCAATACCAGTTTTTTTTGTATTCTTAATTAAAGTTTTAATAGCTGTATCTGCTGCAACAAATCCAATGGAGTTATTTGCATCAATAAAAGATATGGAGTTTGATATTTTCTTTATCTTGATTTTTGGTTTTGGATTGATAACTTTTTTCTTAATTCTTTCACAATACATCTTAAGTCTTGAAACTCCATGACCATATGCACCGACATACTCTGCATTAATTAATGCATTAGCACTTATTGTTGCATGAGAAAGACTTAGTCCTCTTTTATTTAAAATTTGGATAATAATTTTTTTTAGTTTTTTTCCATCAACCATAGACCGTCCTGACCAAGAAAATAAATCTTTCCATTGACGGGATGAACCTGAATATCTCTAATTCTTCCAATTTGATTTTGAAATACAATTTCTTCTCGCACATTTTTAGCGTCAGAAAAATCAAGCTTTCTTAAAGACATATCTTTTAAAGATGTTACTAATGCTTGACCATTCCATTCTTTAAATTCATTACCTTTATAAATTGTTATTGCACTTGTTGCAATTGAAGGAACCCAATATTTAATAGCTTTTGTATAACCAGGCATCCATTTTGGGCCTATCTTAGTTCCACTATAATTTGTTCCACCCCAACCTAATATTTTCCATCCATAATTTTCACTCTTCTTAATTTCTCCAAACCAATCACCGCCTTTTGCTCCGTGATTACTTGCATAAACTTTTTTATCAAAAGGAGATACCGTTAAACCTTGTGGGTTTCTTACACCAATTTGAAATATTTCAGGCAACCAATCTTTTTTATCTATAAATTTAGGATTATCTTTTGGGATACTCCCATCAAGCTTAATTCTAATAATGCTGCCGGGATGTTGAGATGGATCTTGTGCTATCATACCTTGTCCTCTTTCACCAACGGATGCAAAAAGAAATTCATCTTTAACTGCTAATCTAGAGCCAAAATGATAGCCTGAGTTAATAGGGGGTTGGGCAACAAATATATTATCAAATTTTAATTCATTTCTATCTAAATTTGCTCTTGCAATAGAAGTAGTAGATTTAAATTTTCCGTGATCCTCTGAGTAGCTAACAAAAACGACATCATCTATATATAAAATATCTAATAAACCACCTTGGCCATCTTCTAAAATTTTAAGATTATGAGTTACTTCAGAAACATTTCCAGCGCTCAGATCTATTAATTTAATTTTTCCTGACTTCTCAGTAATCAATAATTCTTTATCAGATATGAAAGTTGAGCCCCAAGGAGCATCTAAATCTGTAATTTTATTTATTTTAAATTCTGAAGCTTCAGCTGATACTGAAAATATAAATAAAAATAGAATTAACCTTTTCCACGCCATGGGATAGTTTTATCTATTATTTTTCTTAATGTAACGTCGAATAATAGTCCCAGCATACCCATAATGAAGATAGTTATCCATATAACTTCATATTGGAAATATTTTTTTGCGACATTTTCCACAAATCCAATTCCTGTGGTACCTGCTAAAAATTCTGCTGCAACAAGTGTTCCCCAACACATTCCAACCGCTACTCTAATTCCTGTAAGAATTTCAGGCAAAGAATTAGGAAAGATCACGTATCTCAAAATTTGTTTTTTGGATGCACCAAGTGAATGAGCTGCATGAATTTTTGATAGTTGAGTTCCAGATGCACCAGCTCGTGCAGAAATAATCATAATTGATAATGAAACCATAAATAACAAGAATACTTTTCCAGTATTATCGATACCTAAAACTGAAATGATTAAGGGAGCCCATGCTAATGGTGGTACAGGTCTGTAAAGCTCAATTAAAGGATCAAAGAAACCTTTAGCAAATCTATTTAAACCCATAAACAATCCAAGTGGAACTCCAATTAAAATTCCAAAGATAAGTCCTAAAAATACTCTTAAAAATGAATCCCATATGTGTCCATAAGGAACAGGAATTTTAAATAATTTAAAATCTCCTGTAACAATTTTAAGAACTCTACCTTTAAAGTTCTGTTCAACTACACCGTCTTTAGTGTGAATAGGGTATTCCCCTGGAAGAACGTCAGCAATCCAATCTGGTAAAATAAATCCAATTATTTTACTTACATCCATCATATCTATCCAAAGCAATGGTATATTTTTGTAACCAACACTTGGTTTCGACATTAAGATAAATTTATTAAGAGTATCTGATGGTTTAGGTAACCATCTTCCAGAACCTTGTTCAGAGCAACTCGTTCCACTTGATACAATTGTTCCCGCAGGAAATAAGAACATATCTACAAATCGTAAACCACCTTGTTCAGATTTTTGAACATTGTCGAATTCAACAATTGCATTTTGCATTTCATTTAGTGCGTTTGGTGGATAAATACTTGCAAACTCTATTCTTCTGGCGATTTTAAGAATATCTTTTGCATAGTTTGATGCAGTTTCTCCAGTATCATCCAAGCTATTTCTAAATTCTTTAATTTGGTCTTTTAATTTTTTAATTTCCTCTTTAAATTGTGGATTATGATTTCTAAGCTTAAAGAATTTATCGTTAATAATTTCTAGTTCTTTTGCAGCAGCATCAAATTTTAAACCTCTATTGGTTGCTGGAACTAAAGGAACTTCAATTGTGTTTTCTATAGACCCTGTACCAGATTGAACTTTCGTAATACCCCAACCACCTTCTTCAGAAACTGCTTTTAATCTCTCATTTTTTTGTTCATCAGTTTCAAATGGATATTCTTTCTTTTTAAAATTTGAGGTTAAAAGTTTTAATTCCTCAGTCATCTCTTTAATTTGGATTTTAGTATCAGTTTCCAATAAACTTTCGTTTGTTAATAAAGGAATTAAACGTCTTGTTTTGTAAAGAAATCTTATTAATTTAATTGAATGTGGCCTAGTTATTTCTGAATTCTTCCAAGCATCATTTATTTCTTTAGTGATTATTTGAAGGTTTTTATTTTCAATTTTTATTACTGAAGTACTTTTAAATTCTCTTTCTTCTATTGGAAACTGATACTTTAAACCCAAAAGAGATTCGTTTACTTTTGCGACCTGGCACAATTCATTAGCAGATTTAGGATAAAAACCTTTTGCTATATCCCAAGAATAATATAACCAAACTAATAGTATCGCACTGCTTCCAACAATAATCCAATGCGTACCACCTTTAGCTCTTTCAGGGTTACCAAATACGGCGTCAATTTTTTCTGTTCGAATTAATCTTCTTCCGTAAAGAATACATCCAACAATCGATACCAAAATTAATATTGTAATGAATTGGGTAAACATTTAATTATCTTTCCCCATTATTTCTTCTTCCATGTTCCATATCATGGATAGTATTTCTTCTCGTTTTGATGAAAATTCTTTATTTTTTTTAATTTCTCTTAAGTCTTCTTTTAAACCCATTTCTGCAAATGGAAGTTTATATTCTTTATGAATTCTACCTGGCCTTGGTGCCATCACATATAATCTTTCACCTAATAACAAAGCCTCCTCAACTGAGTGAGTAATTAAGATAATTGTTTTTCCAGTTTCTTTCCAAATTTTTAAAACAAGTGATTGCATTTTTTCTCTAGTTAAAGCATCTAATGCACCTAAAGGTTCATCCATTAAAATTAAATCAGGGTCGTTAATTAAACATCTTGCAAGCGCTACTCTTTGCTGCATACCACCAGATAATTGATAAGTAGGAGTATTTCCAAAACCTTTTAGACCAACTATTTCTAACCACTCAGCAACTTTTTTTTGGGTTTCTCCCGGATCTTTTTTCTTCATTCTTAATCCAAAGTTGACATTTTCAGAAACAGTTAACCATTCAAACAAAGCGCCTTGTTGAAACACCATTCCTCTATCAACTCCAGGACCATTAATTTCATTTGATCCTAAAGTAATTGTTCCTGATGTAGGTCTAATAAAACCAGCTGCAATATTTAGTAAAGTTGTTTTTCCACATCCTGATGGACCAAGAACTGTTAATAGTTCTCCTTTTTTGATTGTGAAATTTAAATCTTTTAATGCATGGACTGTCTCTCCTTTAGGAGATTTGAAAATCATGTTTAGATTTTGAGAAACTAAATCGCTCATAGAGAGACCTTACATTAAAATTTATATAAAAAAAATAGGCACCAATTAAAAAAATTGGCGCCTATTTAAATATTTAACCTTATGATTATAAAGGTAAGAAACTAGTGTCTACGTTTCCTCTTGGTGTTCCCATTCCTTTTAAGAATGCATCAAGATTTCCTTTAGTCATAGATTGCTTAGTCTCTGCTGGTGTTAAAAATTTGAAACCACTTAAAGTTTCTTTCATATCACCAACTTTCATTTCAGAAGCTTTAGACATTGAATTCATGTCGCTTTTGCCAGCTCTGTATCTGTCATTAGCTTCATGAGTTACTTCAATAAAAGTTCTTAGCATTTCAGGATTTTCCTTCATAAACTTAGTAGTTACTGAAGTAATATCTATTCCTAAGATACCAGCGTCTCTTGCTTCTTGAACTGTAAGTAATCTTGTTCCAACAGCTGTTGCAGCTTTAATTGAATTACCACCAAATAAACATGCCATTACAACATCACCGCTTACTAATGCAGCAGCACCTTCTTCAGGGTCCATTTGAATGATATCCATTTTTTTTCTATCTGCACCAACAACTTTCATACTTTCATCGAAAACGTATTCAGCCATTGTTCCTAGTGGTACAGCAACTTTTTTACCTTCAAGTTCAGTAGCATTAGCTTTTGTAATACCTGAAGCATTTGAAGTTACACAAGTTGTTCCACCCATTCCATATTCCATAGCTATATCAACAAGCTTGATAGGTGCTTTAGATTTAACTGCGTTTATGAAAGGTACTAAACCTTGTGAGTAAGAAATATCGATATCTCCCGCTAACATAGCGTCAGTCATTGCTCCACCGTTTGTGAAGTTAGTCCACTTAACTGGTACACCTAAAGCTTTAGCAAAATTTTTCTTCTGCATGTCCTCTAGGTTTGGACTAGGCCATTCTAAAAAGTAAGCTACCCTAACTTCTTTTGCAGCTGAATTAGCAACTGAAATAGTTAAGTTAAGAGCTAATATACTTCCAAGAATAAAACTTAGTATTTTTCTCATTTATTCCTCTCCTTATTTAAATTTATAACCAGCATTTAAGTTGAAAATAGAACCAAAGTAAATGAAGTTGTTAACAGGAATGGGTGTCAAAATAGACTATTCAATTTTTGGTTGTGCTGGTATAATAGATTTTTATAGTTAATTAATATTAATTAGTTTAATTATTAAGGATAAATAAAAATGAGTCAAAAACCATCAATACCAAATTCACTTAATGAACATTGGATGCCGTTTACATCCAACAAAGATTTCAAAGAAAGACCAAGATTAATTACTGAAGCTAAAGGCGTTTATCTAAAAAACCACGAGGGAAATACTCAAATAGATGCAAGCTCTGGACTTTTTTGTAATCCACTCGGTCATGGTCGAATGGAAATTATTGATGCAATTACAAATCAATTAAAAACATTAGATTATGCTCAACCCTTTCAACAAGGTTTTGGTGGATCTTTTGAATTAGCAACTAGAATTTCAAAACATACTCCAGGAAACTTAAATAGAATTTTTTATACAATTTGTGGATCTACTGCTGTAGAGACTGCAATTAAGATTAGTGTAGCTTATCACAAAGCAAGAGGTGAAGGTCAAAGGTTTAGATTTGTTGGAAGAGAAAGAGCATACCACGGTATGAATATTGGAGCTACTTCTGTTGGCGGTATGATTAACAACGTTAAAGCATATGCAAGTGTTTTGATGCCAGGTGTAGTGCATATGAGACATACCCACTTAGACGAACATAAATTTGTATCTGGTCAACCAGAAACTGGTGCTGATATTGCAAATGACTTAGAAAGAATTTGTACAAACTTTGGATCAGAAAATATTGCAGCATGTATTGTCGAACCAATAGCAGGTTCAACAGGAACTCTTGTTCCTCCAGTTGGATACTTACAAAGATTAAGAGAACTTTGTGACAAACATAATATTCTTTTAATTTTTGATGAAGTAATAACAGGATGGGGCAGAACAGGATCTGCTTTCGGTGCACAAGAATTTGGTGTAACTCCAGATATTATGACGATGGCAAAAGCTACAACTAATGGAATTGTTCCGTTTGGTGTTGTTGCATGTAAAGAAGAAATTTATGATGCAGTCATGGATGCATCTCCTAAAGGTGCTGTAGAATTATTTCATGGATACACATATTCTGGAATTCCTATATCTGTAGCTGCTGCTTTAGCAGTACAGGATATTTTTGAAAAGGAAGATATTTTTAAAAGAGCAAAAGAGTTAAGTCCATACTTCCAAGAAGGATTGTTTTCACTAAAAGATATAGATGTTGTTGAAAATATTAGGGGATACGGAATGATGGGTGGAATTGATATTAAGATGGATGGAAAACCCGGTAAAGCAGGACTTGCAACTTTCAAACATTGTTATGATGCTGGAGTTAATTTCAAAGCAACTGGTGATGCACTTATTATTGCACCTATGTTTATATGTGAGAAAAAACATATTGATGAAATAATAGAAAAATTAAGGACTGGAATTACTAATTACAGTAAAAGTAAAAAAAATTAATTTTCTTTATGAAAATTGGTGTCCCAAAAGAGATAAAACCTCAAGAAACAAGAATTGGTTTAACCCCCGAAAGTGTGAAAACTTTAATAAGTGAAGGTCATGAAGTTTTAGTTGAAAACAACGGTGGTTTCGAAGCTGGTTTTGACAATGATCAATATACCAAAGCTGGTGCAAAAATTGTAAAAACAGCTGGTGATATTTTTAATGATGCAGACATTATTGTAAAAGTTAAAGAACCTCAAAAAGTTGAAGTTGATATGTTAAGGGAAAATCAAATTCTTTATACTTATCTTCATTTAGCTGCTGCAAAAGAATTAACAGAGGGATTGATTAAATCTAAAAGTATTAATATTGCTTATGAAACTGTTACAGATGATAATGGTAGACTTCCATTACTTGCACCTATGAGTGCAGTTGCTGGACGTATGTCAGTTCAAGCGGGAGCTCATTGTTTAGAAAAAAATCAAAAAGGTAGAGGTATTTTATTAGGTGGAGCACCAGGCGGTGAGCCAGCAAATGTACTAATCCTTGGTGGTGGAGTAGTTGGAGAAAACGCTGCAATTATTGCAACAGGTATGAGAGCTAAAGTGCATGTAGTTGATAAGTCTGAAGAAAGATTAAAACAATTAGTTAAAATGTTTGGGGATAAAATTATTCCAGAGCAAAGTGATAAAGTTGATTTAAATAAATTAGTTTCTGAAGCTGATTTGTTAGTGGGTGGTGTTTTAATTCCAGGTGCAGAAGCCCCTAAATTAGTTACTAAAGATATGCTAAAATTAATGAAAAGAGGTTCAGTAATTGTGGATGTTGCAATTGATCAAGGCGGATGTGTTGAAACAAGTAAACCAACTACTCATGGAGATCCAACATACATAGTAGATGATATTGTTCACTATTGTGTTGCCAATATGCCAGGTGGAGTGCCAAGAACTTCTACATTCGCATTAAATAAAGCAACTCTTCCATATTTAGTAAAATTAGCAAATAAAGGTTATCAAAAAGCCTTAGGTGAAGATAAGAACTTTTTAGCAGGATTAAATGTTCATAAAGGACATGTGACTTATAAAGCTGTTGCAGATATTTTTGGTCATGAATATGTTAGTGCAGGTGAAGCAATAAAAAATTAATATGATGAGTAAAATTTTAAAGTTCTTAATTATTTAGATCAGAGTTATACCAAGTGAATAAGTCGGATTCAAATGGAATGTCTCTAAATTTTAACAGCGCTTTATACATATCAAGTCTTTCTTCTTTTTTTAAATTTATCAAATATTTAAAAATTTGATCATAAGATAAGCCATTCAATCTATCTTTTTTGACATCAACGTATTCTTCGTATTCCATACCACATATTGCAAATCCTTTTTTGGGATCGATATGCTCTGAATAACTGATCGTATCTTTAGTTTCATGAAGAATATCATAATAATGTGCTACTTGATTTTCAGAATCAAAAATAAGATCTCTTCTGTAGTCAAACAGTTCTAATTGTTCCATGTTTTAGGGGTTGTATAAAATTCAGATAAGGAACTTTAACAATTATCAATATAACTATTAAATATGGTATAAATTTGTCCAGTATCATGAAAAGTTTTAATATCCAAAATAGAAGATATTTAGGTAATAAATTTAAACTCCTTAATTCAATCAAAGAACTAGTAACAAAAAAATGTGGAAATTATTCTTCTTTTATAGATTTATTTTCTGGAACAAGCGTAGTAGCAAATAGTTTTAACTCAAATAAAGTAAGAATTATTACTAATGATTTACTTTATAGTAATTACGTAATAGCAAAATCTTTTTTCGAAATAACTAAATCTCCAAATAAACTTTCAAAAAAAATAGAGATTTTAAATTCGATAAAAACTAATAAAGCAAATTATTTTTCAAAAAATTTTGGTAATAAATATTTCACAAAAGATAATGCTATTAAAATTGGAGCTATTAGGGAAAAAATTGAAAAAATATCATCTAACTCTGATGAAAAATTCATTTTAATCACATCACTTATTTATGCGGCAGACAGGATTGCAAACACTGTAGGTCATTACGATGCTTATAGAGAAAATCTTGATAGTAGGGGCAAACTAGAGCTCCAAGCTCCAAACATAGATTATAGTAAGAATAAAAATAATAAGGTGTATTGTATGGACGCAAATATTCTTGCCAATGAAATTAAAGGGGACGTAGTTTATATAGATCCACCCTACAACTCTAGACAGTATTCAGATACTTATCATTTATTAGATAATCTAGCTTCCTGGAATAAACCAGATGTATTTGGGAAAGCAAAAAAAATGGATAGATCGCATATAAAAAGTAAATATTGTAGCAAAGACGCTGCTCATGAATTTCACGATTTAATTACAAAGCTTGATACTAAACATATAATAGTTTCATATAATAATACTGAAAATACTAAGCATGGAAGATCAAATGCCAAAATATCCTTTAATCAAATTAAAAAAATTTTAATGAAAAAGGGTAAAATTGAAATAAATCAAATAGATTTTAAAGCATTCACCACTGGAAAAAGTAAAACAGAAAATCATAAAGAAATATTATTTTATTGTAGAGTTAAATGAAAAAATTGGTCTCAATATCAACAACTGTTCGATCGCCATATAGAATACCTGATCAATTAAAAGTAATAAAAAAATATTTTGAGGGTAAAAAATGGAATAACGATACAATGCCTAGAGAATTTATGTACAGAATTATTCAATCTAAAGCGTACTCACCATCACTCAAAAAATTAAGTCAAAATGATCAAATAAAATATGAAAATAATGAAATACTAGATTTCAATTTTGCAAAACAGGTTTTTAAAAAGCAAAATTTTGATGATGAATTTAGACGAAGTAGGTCAAATTTCGATCCACCAAGAAAACTTGGATTTGTAAATACTTTTAACGGTTTTTTAAAAGTTACTAGTAGTGGTGAAGAACTAATTAAAAAGGAGGAAAAAGTATCTGAAATTTTCTTAAAAGCATTATTGAAATGGCAATTACCAAATTTTACCCAATTGAAAGATTATAAGGTAAAAGATGGGTATAATATAATACCCTTAGTTGGTTTTATAAAATTGATTAAATCGGTTAATCAAAAATATAATAAGGATGTGGGAATAAGTCGAACAGAAATAAATATTTTTTTACCTAGTTTAATAAATATAAATGATGTTGATGATGTAGCTGAAGATATAATAAATTTTAGAAACAAATTTAAACAAATTAAGAAGAAAAAAGATAAATCTAATTTTATAAAAGAAACATACAGAAAATTTTCAAAAAAAAATAATTTTAAAAATCCATATTCAACCAGTAAAGATTATGGTGACAACTTAAGAAGATACTTTTATTATACTGACTTATTTAAAGATAATGGTTTTTATATAAATATTAATGAATATAGAAATAATGAAGTAAAAGAAATTTTATCTAAATTTTCAGGTGAAGCATTAGAATATAAAGATATAAATGATTATTTAAAATATCTTAATGATAAAAATTTACCAGAACTTAAGACTTTTAAAACTACAACAAGTGATTTTACTAGTATAGTTTCAAGATCAGTAAAATTATCAAAATCGGAGGAAAATTTACAAATTATTTTAAAAGAAATAAGTAATCTAATTAAAAAAAAAGAAACTTATGGAATGGGAATCGATGCTGAGAGACTAATTTATAGATTAATGTTTTTCATTGATAGTTTTAAAAAGTTTAATGCACCAGTTAAAAATTTAGACGCAGAAGGTTTACCAAGATCAACAGCACCTGGAAATGGACCCGATTTAATTATCAATTATACAAATTTTGATTTAATAGTAGAAACAACAACGCTGATAGGAAAAAGTCAAAAAAAAGCAGAAGATGAATCTGTGCCTAGACATTTAAATGATCATATTAATAAGACAAAAAAAAATAGTTATTGTATCTTCATAGCACCATATATTGATAAAGATTTAAGCAAAGTTTATCAATTTTATTCAAATCCGCATCAAGACGCTGGTTATGAAGGAAAAAAATTATCTATTATTCCAATAAACTTAAATATAATTAAAGAATTTATCGAAAATTGTTTAAAAAATTTGAATAATTTAAATTTTAGTGAAAGTGAAATTGAGAATTTATTAAAATCTATGGATACTCATTATAATAAACAATTAGATTGGCTTTTAAATATTGAAAATAAATTTAAAACTTTTAACTCAAAATTTTGATGAAATTAAATAATATTTATAATGGTGATTGCACAGAAATTTTAAATAAGAAAATAAAAAAAAGTTCTATAGATTTAGTATTTGCCGATCCCCCTTACAATCTTTCTGGTAATGCTCTTAAATGGCAAGGAAATAAAACTGGTGGAGATTGGTTTATGGTCAATGAGAAATGGGATAAAATGTCAGATCCAGATTACTTCACTTTTACTGAACAATGGATCAAAGGTTGTCACACTGTCTTAAAAGATAATGGCTCTATCTATGTTTGTGGAACCTTTCATAATATTGGAGAAATTTTGGTAGTCTTAAAAAAATTTGGTTTTCTAATTAAAAATATTATTACTTGGCAAAAAACTAATGCTATGCCTAACATGACTAAACGTGTTTATACTCATTCAACAGAATTAATTGTTTGGGCTGTGAAAGGAAAAAAATGGATCTTTAATTATAAAGATTTAAAAAAAATTAATCCCGATAAACAGAAAGATGGATCTGAAAAACAAATGAGAGATGTTTGGAATTTTCCTCTTGTTCAGGGTAAAGAAAGACTAAGAGATAAAAGTGGCAAAGCAGCTCATCCCACACAAAAACCTGAAGCTATGCTGGAGAGAATAATTACTGCATCTTCCAATAAAGGTGATATTGTTTTAGATCCATTCATGGGAAGTGGTACAACAGCCTTTGTTGCAAAAAAGTTGAAAAGAAACTGGATAGGGATTGAAAAAGAAAACAAATATATAAAGCTTATAGAAAATAGAATTAAAAAAGTATAATGCACAAGAGTAAACCACTCTTATCAGGTGATGATAGCGCAGATGAGTTTGTTAGAGAATGTTTAAAGGGTGATCCTACCTATGGCATAAATTTTGATAGAATTCAGACCAATTCACAAACCGGAAGGTACTTAATTATTGAGTATTTACTTTGTGATGAAAGACAATTTAAAAATAAAATAACTCCTTTTACAAGTCACCCAAATAGATACTTTCATTTAAATAAAAGAAAATTTCTAACACTTTGGAAATTGTCAAAAGAATTAAATGCTGATTTAATATTGGTAAATTATTCAAAAAAAAATACAAATTATGAAGATCAAATATTATTAATGGAGGTAATAAACGTAGAAGATAAAATAGAAAAACCTGTATCAACAAAAAATACAGAAATGAATAGAAATGAATTTTCAAACTGGTTAAGAAAAGTTAACTTATATGGTAAATAAAAAATCTCTATTGATACTGGTTACAATTTATAGGATTTTATAGGATAACTAGATACAGCAGCTGCTCAAGATTCTAAGAACACTAAAGAATATCTTCAAAATATAAATTGTAATTAGAAATTAATTCTATAATATTAAATTAGTCCTGATTTAGAGAACAACTTTACTTGCTGGGACTTTAAATATAACGCTAAAGGAGGCAAATGAAAATAATAATACAATCAATAAAAAACTATTTTAAATCAAAAAAGGATAAGGGGTTAGAACCAGTATTCTTTGAGAAAATAGGCGACCAAAAAACATCTAGAGACGAGATGCGTGATAATTTAATAAAAGCTTTGAAAAAGAATGGCTGGACTATAAAAAAATAAATATTGGTACATAAATTGTCCGCTGTTATGATGACTTATGAAAAAAATTCCTAGCTCAACTAAAGTTGTCGTTATTGGTGGTGGGGTTGTAGGATGTTCATGTGCGTATCATCTAGCTAAGTTTGGTTGGAAAGACGTTATTCTTTTAGAAAGAGATAAACTTACTTCAGGAACCACTTGGCATGCTGCTGGATTAGTTAGTCAACTAGGACCATCTGCAACAATTACAAAAATTAGAAAATATTCTTTAGATTTATATAAAGAACTCGAAAAGAAAGTAGATCATTCTGCAGGACTTCGTTTAAATGGTGCAATGTCAATTGCTCAAGAAGAGGGTAGATGGCAAGAATTAAAAAGACAAGCAACAACTGCTCAACTTTTTGATGTTGATGTTCAAATTTTAAATAAAGATCAAATAAAAGAAAAAGTTCCATTGATTAAAAATGACGATTTACTTGGAGGAATTTTAATGCCAGGTGATGGATCAGGTGATCCATCAGGAATTACTCAACTCCTCGCTAAAGCTGCAAGAGCAGAAGGTGCAAAAATTTTTGAAGACTCACCTGTAGAAGATATTTTAGTTAAAAATAAAAGAATAGAAGGTGTTGTTGTTAATGGAGAAAAAATCGAGTGTGAATATATTGTTTTAGCAACTGGAATGTGGTCAAGACAAATTGGTGAAAAATTAGGTGTAAGTATTCCATTATATCCTGCTGAACATTTTTATGTCATTACTGAACCAATTAAAGAAGTCCCAAAAGATTTACCAGTTATAAGAGATTTTGATAGTAGAACTTATTTCAAAGAAGATGCAGGAAAATTACTTTTAGGAATATTTGAAGGAAAATCAATTCCTGCATTTAATAAAACAAATAAAGTTCCAGAGGATTTTTCTTTTGGTGAGTTTCCAGAAAATCTTGAACATTTTGAACCTTATCTAAATGCATGTATGAAAAGATTTCCGATTTTAGAAAAAACAGGAATAAGAAAGTTTTTTGCTGGTCCAGAATCTTTTACACCAGACACAAATACTTTATTAGGTGAAGTTCCTGAAGTTAAAAACTTTTTTGTTTGTTGTGGTTTAAATAGTATTGGAATAGCAAGTGCAGGGGGCGTTGGCAAAGTTACAGCTGAATGGATGATGAATGGTCATATTAATGAAGATATTTTTAGTTATGACATTAAAAGATTCCAAAAATTTCACTCTGAAATTAGTTTTATTAAAGAACGGGTATCAGAGACACTTGGTGATTTATATGGAATGCACTGGCCTTATAAACAACATAAAACTTCAAGAAATGTAATTACTCTTCCTTACCATGAAAGATTAAAAGATCATGGTGCATGTTTTGGAGTTTCTGGTGGTTATGAAAGACCAATGTGGTTTTCAAAAGATGAAAAAAATAAAGATTATAAATATAGTTATAATTATCAAAACTGGTATCCAAGTGCTGAATTTGAAACAAAAAATGCAAGATCAAATGTTGGTTTATTTGAATTATCTCCATTTTCAAAATTCGATTTAAAAGGCGAAAAAGTACATGGAGAATTACAAATTTTATGTACAGCTAATATCCCAAATGAACCTGGTAAAATTAAATATACACAAATGCTAAATGCAGATGGTGGAATTGAAACTGATTTAACTGTTATTTGTATAGAAAAGAATTATTTTAGAATTGTTTCTTCTGCAGCAAATAGGGAACATGATAAATTTCATATTTTAAAGCATATTTCTAAAGATGTGAAATTAACTGATGTAACAGAGGATTATTGTTGTCTTGGTTTATTTGGACCAAAAAGTAGAGATATGATTTCTTCAATAAGTTCTGACGATTTCTCCAATGAAAACTTTAAATTTGGTACAGCTAAATTAGTTAAAATTAATGATATAGAATTATGGGCTCAAAGAATTTCATATGTTGGGGAATTAGGCTTTGAACTTTATGTAAAAAAAGAAAACGCTTTAAAACTTTTTGATATTTTAATGGATGAGGGTAAATCTTTTAAACTTTCTCTATGTGGAATGCATGCAATGGATATTATGAGGATGGAAAGTGGTTATTTACATTGGGGCCACGATATTTCACCTGAAGAAAATCAATTTGAGGCGGGTTTAAACTTTGCGGTCAGTTTTAAAAAAAATATAAATTTTATTGGGAGGGCTGCTTTAGAGAAAAAACGAGATAAAAAAGATCAAAAGAAATTTAAAATGCTCATTTTGAACAATTCTAAAGAAGGAGCACCATTATTACTTCATGATGAACCCATTTATTTAAAAGATAAGATTGTGGGACGTACAACCTCAGGCTGCTATTCTTTTAATTACAACAAAAGTTTAGCTTTTGGATATATAAACTCTGGGTTAAGCAGTGACGAGATAGACAAAGAAGCCTTTGAGATAGAGATTGAGAAAAAAAAATACCCAGCTTCTGTGATTACCCGACCTTTAAATGATAAAAAACTGAATTCATTATAAGACCATTTTGGACAAAGATGTTATAAAGTAACGTACTGCCCAAAACATTCAACTCATTTTGAACAATTTTATTCTTGAAAAACCGAATCGAGTGGTGTTTAATTACATTCATGAGTGGGGAAACATCAAGTTACGATCAACAAGTAGAGCTTAAAAAAACGCCAAATATTAAAGTTGATATCAACGATTTACTATCAAGAGTAAGAGACGAGAAGAAAAAAGAAAGAAAAGAAAATCTTTTATTCTTAGGTCTAATTGGTTCTGTGATAGTAATTACTGGTATTATTGCGTCTCTTTAATTAAATACAATAGTATTCAATATTCTCGTTAACATTCTAATAAATCTCTCTTCATTACTTTTATTAATATCACGAACTGCTTTTAAAGTTACATCTTTTTCAATAGTATTTGTATCCAATTTTGGCAACCCGAATAAAAGATAAAGATTATTTTTATCTTTTTTAATCAATTTTCTCTTAATCAAAGTATTTAATTTTCTAAGCGCTGTAGGTCTTGGTATTCCTGATAACTCGGATATAGTCATTGCATTTAAACCTTGGTTTCCCCAATTGTTTAGTTTTTCAACGAAATTATCTGATGTTAATTCTGGACTTAAATTTTCTTTAAAACCTTTATTTATTACAAGATTTTGATTATAAGCACATTGAGCCCAGATAGCCCAACTCTCTATATCTCCAAAAAATTTTTTCCAACCTATAATAGTTGGTATTTGAAATTCAAAAAAGATAGTCCAAATTTGTGTGAAATTTTCTCTTATTTTTTTATCTAAAACAGAGTTTTCAACCTTTTTGTCTAAATAACCTGCTTGACTTAAAAAATCTGTAAATCTTGAAAGTAATCTCGCCATGTTTCGTATTGAATCTTTTGGTTTTTGGTATTCTTGGCCTTTACGATTTATCATTATTTTTTTTTTATCTTTTTTAATAGCTCCATCTCTCTCCATTTCTAGAATTTTTCTTCTAGTAGTTTCCTTTGAAATTAGTAATTCCTTTGATAAATCAATTACATTTATTTTTTGTATCTCATAAGTTTCTTTTGCATAAAACTCATCAAATGAATTTTTAATTTGAAAATCTCCGTATGCTTTAAAAGTTTTGTGTACTAAATGAATTAAGATTAAATATTTATCAAAATCTTTAAATCTATTATAAGCAGCATGTAGCCATTGTTGTTGGAAATAAAATCTTTCTGTAATGATATAATTAAAATTTTTGTGATAGACAGATTTAACTTGTTCTTCCTGAATTTGATCTGAAAACTTTAATTCTCTTAAAGACATTTTTTATTATTTATGCAAATAATCCTAAATTTTTTGATTTCGCAACCCCAAAATGAACAAAAATGCCTTGAAATTTATTTTTTTTCCTTCATAAAGCTCATGAGGGAATTGTGGAATTTGTAAAAACCGTTGGACCACTTGGCATGATTTTCATCATGTTTTCTTTGGGTCTTAATCTATCTTATAAAGATTTCTTTGAGGTATTGAAAAAACCAAGAAATCTTATTGTAGCCCTAATATGTCAAATGATAATGCTTCCTTTAATTGGAATTATTATTATTTCCTTCTTCCCAATGCAGGCCGAATTTCAACTGGGAGTATTCTTATTATTAATTCTACCATCCGCAGTAATGTCAAATTATGCAACTAAACTTGTAAAAGGAAATGTAGCTTTATCAATAACCATTACCTCAATTTGTGGATTAGTATCATTTATAACTATTCCAATTTTTTTAAAGATTTATGCAGCCTTCTTTTCATCAGTTGAATTCGATCTAAATCTTTTAAAATTTTCAGTTAGAATGTTCTTATTTATAGCTTTACCAACTTTTGTTGGAATTCTTGTGAGGGGCAATTTTAAAAGATTTTCTGAGCAAAATAATTTAAAATTTGATAGAGCAGCTTTAGCTTTATTTATAATTATTTTATTAGTTGCTATATTTACAGAGCAAGGAAATTTAGGTGGTTATTTCGCAGATGCGGGTGCAATTGCGTTTGTTGTGATTATTTCGGTTTTGTTATCTGTATATATAATAACAAGTTACACCTTAAGAGATGTGAGGGTAAAAAGAACTATAATGATTGAGGCCATGTTGCAAAATGGTGCAATGGGATTTATTGTAGGAGCTCAATTATTTCATGAGATTGAATATATTACACCAATAGCAATTTATGCTTTAATACAATACGTTGCTTTAATGTTTTACATTGGTAATATAAATATAAGCAGAATAGCTACAAAGTAATTTAAAGCTTCTTTAAATAATTGCTTCTTAAAAATTACCTAACATCCAAAGAACCTTTCTTAAATGATCTATATAGATTTAAAGTTTCTCTAAAATTTTTTGGTTTAGAAAATCGTTTCGATAAAATATCAAGACCCCAAATGTCATTTTCATCGTCTTTTTCAAAGTGGAACAAATCACCTATTTTTTCTGGAATAGCTACAAAATTAATAAATAAAACATCTCGATGATTACCAAATTTAGGAATGCCGGCCCTGTGGATGCATTGAGGTGTATTTAAAATTAAACTATCTCCCGACTTGCCACAATTTTTAATTTCATTCTCAAGGGACAAATCATCATAAAAGTTCCTATCACGATAATTGCTCTTTGATACAAATTTTTTAGTATCTTCAATAGAATAAAATGTCAATGGACCGTGATCCACGGATATGTCTTGAAGACTTATAAATAACTTAAAAAAATTCATAGTGTTATAGTCACAATGAAAATACATATTGTAGTATTCAAATTGTTTAGTTCTCTCTTTTTTTGAATAATAACTAGTATCTTCAATACCATGATTTCTTCTTATCTGGATATTAGTTATAGCAATACCACTTCCGTAATATCTTTTTAAAGCATCGACTATATCTTTAAATTTATTATTTAAATGATCTTTTATCTTAGCCCTCATCTCCTTATCGATTACATATAGAGAAGAATATTTATTGCCTCTATTTTCAATTTTTTTTGCATTGGGATCTTGAATCTTTTGAGAAAGAAAATTTGCTAGTTCTCTAGAGTCGACATCAGGCTTCAAATATCCCAAATTATGATACGAGTTTAGGAGTTTTTCATTATCATTAACTATATTTTTTCTTAAAAAAAAATTAAATAAGTTATAATTCAAACTATTGGGATTTTTGAAAATTTTAACACCGAAGTTTTTGTTTATTTGATGTAATAACATTAATTTTTTATACCAAAAAGAATATTTATTTCAAATAAGAAATTAATGATCAAAAAGAGTTGATTAATGGGGAGGGATAATTTAATAATCTTAATCAAATTGGCGGGGTAGCTCAGTTGGTTAGAGCGCGGGACTCATAAGCCCGAGGTCAGTGGTTCGATCCCACTTCCCGCTACCAAAAATTTACTTAATCTTAATTTTTTTAAATTTTCCAACATTCATAGTTGAGTTTAATGGAAGAGAACTGTTTGTTTTTTTTAAGATTTTTTTTTTAATTTTTTTATTATTTCTTTTTGCGAAGTTGTAAACAGATTGAGCTGGACCGCCGATATTAATGATACCTTTTTTATTTATTAATTTAAAAAAAACTTTTGCTAAATCCTCATGAAACATAAAGTTAGTTTTTAAATTTGTATAAGCATATTTATATAAAAATGGTTTTTCAGTCATACATATCCTTAAAATTAATGAATTTTTATACATTTGCACCGCACACTCACCACCAAGTTTAGACCAGGCATAATTATTAAATGGAAGTAGGGGGTGATGCTCTTTGTAATTACCACTTTTTGATGGATATACATAATTTGTAGAAAAATAAATAAGTTTTAATTTATATTTATTGCAAAGATTTACTATATTTGATGTTCCAATAATATTTGTGTTAATGCTCTTTTCAACTTTTTTTTCATGCAAGTTCATTGGCCTTGAAATTGCAGCAGCATGAACAATAAATTGTGGTTTAATCTTTTTTATGAAATTTTCCATTTTCTTTGGATTAGTAACATCAAAATTTTTTGAAGATGGGTAGTAAATATTTTTTTTATTGGAATGAAATTTTTTAAAAACTTTACCAAATTTCCCACTTCCGCCAGTAAATATTATCTTGTTCACTTTATTTTTTTGTATTCCTTAAATGATAGAGCAAATTTATCTTTTTTTGAAATAATAGGTTTTTTTACACCCCAATTTATTTTTAAGTCTTTATCGTTCCATTTAATTGATACTTCACTTTTTGAATCTCTATAATTTGAACAAGCATAATGGAGGATGTTTTCTTTATCTAAACCTAAAATTCCGTGGGCAAATCCTCTAGGAACAAATAAATGTTTTCCATTTTTTTCACTAAGAATAATCTTAAAATGTTTTCCATATGTTTTTGAACTTTTTCTTAGGTCTACCACAACATCAAGAACCTTTCCTTTAAGAACTGATAGAAACTTATCTTGCGGTTTTTTCTTTTGCATATGAAGACCGCGTAAAACATTCTTTTTTGAGCTTGATACCAAAGTAAATACTAAGTTTTTTTTT
>CACIHL010000008.1 GCA_902586395.1 uncultured Pelagibacteraceae bacterium
TAAATTTACCTGATTGAATATCTTGAAGAACTTCTTTCATTCTTTTTTTTGTTTCTTCTTTGTTTATAATTCTGGGGCCCGACATATATTCTCCGTATTCAGCAGTATTAGAAATTGAATAATTCATATTTGCAATTCCACCTTCATAAATTAAATCTACAATCAATTTTACTTCGTGAACAGTTTCAAAGTACGCCATCTCAGGTTCATAGCCAGCTTCAACCAGAGTTTCATAACCATTTTTTATTAGTTCAACTAATCCCCCACATAAAACAGTTTGCTCTCCAAATAAATCTGTTTCTACTTCATCTTTAAATGTTGTTTCAATAATGCCAGATCGACCTCCACCAATCGCTGAAGCATATGACATTGCTAAATCTCTTGCTTTACCCGACCCATTTTGATGAACTGCAAAAAGACATGGAACTCCCCCACCTTTTTCGAATTCACTTCTTACTAAATGTCCTGGGCCTTTTGGCGCGACCATAAAAACATCTAAATCTTTTCTAGCTTTAATTAAATCATAATGAACATTTAATCCATGTGCAAAAGCAATTGAAGTTCCCTCTTTAACCCTTTGTTCAATATGATTTTTATAAATTGATGCTTGAAGTTCATCAGGTGTTAAAACCATTATCACATCTGCCCACTCTGCAGCATCAGATAAATTCATAACTTTTAAACCTTTTGACTCAGCTTTTGCTTTGCTGGCAGATCCATCTCTTAAAGCTACAACGACTTCCTTTACACCACTATCTTTTAAATTTAGAGCATGAGCATGCCCTTGACTACCGTACCCAAAAATAGCTATTTTTTTATTCTTTATTAAATTTGGATCAGTGTCTTTCTCATAAAACATTTTCATAATATTCTCCTTAAATTATTTAAAAATTTCGGCCCCTCTAGTCATTGCAACAGCACCGGTTCTTGAAACACTCACTAGACCAGTCTTTTTAAGATCATTCATTATTGTATCTATCTCTCTTCTTAAAGCAGTTATTTGAATAACTACTGATTTATTTGTTTTGTCTAATACAACAGGATTAAATTTTTTGCAAAACTTTATAGCTTTCTTTCTTTTAATATCATTGCCCACAATCTTTAGTAAAGCCATTTCTTTAAAAATTATTTTCTTATCGCCTCTCATAAAATCAGCAACTTTATGAACAGGTACTAATTTTCCTAATTGAAGTTTAATCTGTTCTATAACCTGTGGTGTACCTGTAGTAACTATTGTAATTCTTGAAATGTTTAATTTTGAGTCAACTTCAGCAACTGCTAAAGACTCGATGTTGTATCCCCTTCCAGAAAATAAACCTACAACTCTTGCTAAAACACCTGCTTCATTATCAACCCAAACAACAATAACATGTGTATCACTTTTTTGTTTTTTCCCAGGGATGCTATAAGCTGATTTAGGTTTTGACATTAAACTAAAGTTTTTCCTTTTCCAGTAATCTTATTTTCTTTTTGATCATTTGGACCTAACAACATTTGGTTATGTGGTTTACCAGATGGTATCATTGGAAAACAATTTTCTTCTTTGTCAACTAGACAATCAAAAATAACTGGTTTGTTTACATTTATCATTTCTTTTATTTTTTCATCAAGTTCATCAGGAGTTTTGGCTCTTATACCAACACATCCATAAGCTTCAGCTAGTTTTACAAAATCTGGGAGTGCTGCAGTGTAACTTTCTGAATAATTTTTTTCGTGAAGAAGTTCCTGCCATTGTCTTACCATTCCCATATACTCGTTGTTTAAAATAAAAATTTTAATAGGTAAATTATATTGAACTGCTGTGGACATCTCTTGTATTGTCATCAATACTGAAGCCTCTCCTGCTATATCAACTACTAATTTATCAGGATGTGCAATTTGAACGCCAACTGCTGCAGGCAAACCGTATCCCATTGTTCCCAAGCCTCCAGATGTCATCCATCTGTTTGGTTTATTAAATTTGTAATGTTGAGCTGCCCACATTTGATGCTGACCTACTTCCGTGGTAATGTAAGTATCTTTATCTTTTGTGAGCTCATACAATCTTTGAATAGCGTGCTGTGGTTTTATTGTTTTATCACTATTTATAAAATTAAGTGAGTTGACTGATCTCCATTCAGAAATTTTCTCCCACCATTTTGAAGTTTTTTCTTTATTCGAACTTGCAAAATTTGGATGTTTTTTTTTAAGGGTCTTTATTACTGAAAGCATTACTTCAGAAACATCGCCAACAATTGGTAAATCAACTTTTACATTTTTATTTATAGATGATGGATCAATATCTATATGAACTTTTTTAGATTTTGGTGAAAATTCATCTATCTTTCCAGTTATCCTATCGTCAAATCTTGCACCAATGTTAATCATCAAATCACAATCATGCATAGCATTGTTTGCTTCATAAGTTCCATGCATACCAAGCATTCCTAAAAACTGATTATCGTCTCCAGGATATGATCCTAAGCCTTGCAAAGTTGAAGTTATTGGAAAACCAGTAAGAGACACAAGCTCTCTTAATAGTTCGCTTGCTTTTGGTCCAGAATTGATTACACCTCCGCCAGTATATAATATCGGCTTAGATGAATTAACCATCGACTTTACAAGTTGATCGATTTCGCCTTGATTAAATTTGTTATGAATTTTGCCGTTTAGTTTTTTTCTTTTGATTGAATTAACGTATTTTGTTTTTTGGAACTGAATATCTTTTGGTATATCAACTAGAACAGGCCCTGGTCTTCCAGTTGTGGCAACTTCAAATGCCTTATGTATAATTTTAGATAAATCTTTTACATCCTTTACAAGCCAATTATGTTTTGTACATGGTCTTGTAATTCCTGTTGTGTCACATTCCTGAAATGCATCTGTACCAATTAAATGGGTTGGAACTTGTCCAGATATACAAACTAATGGTATTGAGTCCATATATGCATCTGTCAAAGCTGTAACAGCATTTGTTGCTCCTGGTCCAGAAGTAACTAATACAACACCAGGCTTACCCGAAGATCTTGCATAACCTTCTGCTGCATGTCCTGCTCCTTGTTCATGTCTTGCTAAAATATGTTTTATACTTTCATGATTTTTTAATTCATCATAAATTGGAAGAACTGCACCACCAGGATATCCAAATATATACTCTACATCTTGAGCCTCAAGACATTTGAAAACAATTTCTGCACCTGAATATAATTTAGACATTTAACCAATCTAGCTGAAGTTGAGCTAATTGGTCAAGTTTTAGCAGAAATTATTTTAAAATTTTTTTGAATGGATTTTTTGATTTTGGATCAATTTTGTGCCAATTAATCATATGGCCTCGAGACCAAGTGCTCTGTCTTTTGGCGTATTGTCTAGTTTTTATTAATATCTGTTCTTTAATATCGTTTAATTCAGCTTTTTTACTTAAAAAAGAGTTTATTTCTTTAATACCAATCACATGATTGACGCTATTCAGTTTATTAATTTTAATGAGATTAAATTTCTTAACTTCTTTTATGGCTCCTAAATCAAACATCCTATCTATTCTTTTTTTGATATTCTTTATTAATTTGTCTCTTGGATAATCCACATAAGTCATCACAAACTCATTCTTATCAAAAGAAGTCTTTGTTTCTCTAAACCATTTGTATAATGATTTTTTTGTAAGCTTTTTAACTTCGTATGCTCTAATTGATCTATTAACATCATTTGAATTAATAAATTTTTTAGAGACAGGATCTAGTTTTATAAGTTTTTTATAAAATTGATTTTGACCCAATTTTTTATGAAGCTTAAGTATCTTGTTTTTTTCTGAAGGCTTGAACTTTGGAATGCTTACTAGCCCATCCACTAAAGCTTTAAAATAAAGGCCAGTTCCACCAACAATAATTGGAGTTTTGTTCTTTTTTCTAATTAGATTAATTATTTTGATACACTTTTTAAGCCATTGGCCAGTCGAAAATCTTTTCCGCACATCAATGATACCAAATAAATGGTGTTTAATAGTTTTTTGATCTTTTTCTGAAGGTCTTGCTGTTAGAATTTTAAGTTGTTTATAAACTTGCATACTGTCAGCATTAACAATTTCTCCATTAATTTTTTTCGCTAAGTTGATTGCTATTTTTGATTTTCCAGAAGCTGTGGGACCAGCAATAAGAATGATTTTGGACTTGTAGTCCATGTTATTTTAATTTGACACCTATATATCTTTTTTGATTTTGATCATTAATTACAGCTATTAAAATTGTTTTACTTGATGTTTTTAAAGCTGCATTTACTAAATTATTAAGTTCTGTTGCGCTCTTAATATTTCTTTTTTGAGCTTCTACTATTAAATCACCAACTTTAAGATAATTAATAGGACTTTCTGTATCTATCTTTGTGATCACCACTCCAGTTGTGTTAAGTGGAATTTTTTTCTCTACTAAGTCATCTCTTGTTATTTTTCTAACTTCAATTTTTAAACCGTCTATGAAAGTTGCTTTAGGTTTTGTTGGTTTTTCTGCTTTAAAGTCCTCAGAAGTTTCTAATCTTCCTAAAGTAATTTTTTTTGTAATTTCTTTTTTATTTCTCCAAACCTTTACATTAACGACTTTTCCAACTTTTGTTTGTGCAACAATTAATGGAAGTTCTTGCATCTCATTAATCTTTTTACCATCAAACTCTAGAATAATATCACCATCCTTTATCCCGGCTTTATCTGATGGACTGCCTGGTGCAACGCTTGCAACTAATGCACCATGTGCTTTTTTCAATTTTTCTACGTCAGCTATTTCTTTTGTAACTGTTTGAATTCTTACTCCTAACCAACCTCTTTTTGTTTCACCAAATTCTAAAAGTTGATCTATTACTAGTTTGGCACTATTTGATGGTATAGCAAATCCGATACCGATGGATCCTGATTGACCTAATATAGCAGTATTAATTCCTACAACTTCTCCTTTCATGTTAAATAAAGGACCTCCGGAATTTCCAGAATTTATTGATGCATCAGTTTGTATAAAATCTTCATAACGTGCCATACCAATATTTCTATTTCTTGCTGAAACTATTCCTGCGGTTACTGTTCCACCTAATCCAAATGGATTTCCAATTGCTATGACCCAATCTCCAATTCTTGCAGTATCTGAATTTCCAAATTTTACTGTTTCAAATTTATCATCAGTAATAATTTGTAAAACTGCAACATCAGACAAAGGATCGGTTCCTAAAATTTTTGCTTTATATTCTTTATTCTCATTTGTTCTAATAAATATATCTTCTGCACCTTGAATTACGTGGTTGTTAGTTATAACAATTCCTTTTTTATCAATTATAAAGCCAGAGCCTAGTGCGCTTGATTTTCTTTTTTGAGGTGTTCCAAACTCTTTAAACATATCTTCAAAAGGCGATCCTGGTGGGAATTCAAATGGAAAAGGATTTACGTTTTTAACAACAGTCGTAGATGTTGAAATGTTTACTACGGCAGGCATTAATTTTTCAGTTAAATCAGCAAATGAAGCGGGTCTTTCTTGTGAAATTGCTGAGTGACTGAAAAATATAAAAATTATAATTGAAAATATTGGTCTGAGAGCCCTCATTATCGTTATCCTTTAATAAACCATATAACAAAGAAACCAATTAAAGCGAATATAATTCCACCTGATCTTAATTGTTTATCATTAACCATTTTTAGTTTTTCTAACATACTTTTCATTTTTGAAGGAAATAAGGCATAAAGAATTCCCTCAATAAAGAGAAATAAACCGAAAGCGACAATTAAGTCGTCCATTTTACTAATTTTTAATTTGTGCTTTTACGTTTCCAAAGAATTTGAAAAATTCACTGTCAGGTGACATTATAAGAGATGTTTCGCCGCCTATTAATGCTTTTTCATAAGCTTGCATTGCTCTGTAAAATGCAAAGAAGTCTGCATCTTTTCCAAAGGCATCAGCAAATATTTTATTACGCTGACCATCACCTTCACCCTTCATGATCTCTGATTTTTTTTGCGCCTCTGCAAGAATTACTGTGACCTCTTTATCAGCTGTAGAAGTAATCGTTACAGCCATCTCTGCTCCTTTTGCTCTAAACTCTTTCGCTTCCCTCTCCCTTTCGGTTTGCATTCTTCTATAAATTGCATCACTGTTTGCTTGAGGTAAGTCTGCTCTTTTAATTCTTACATCAACTATTTTTATACCAAAGTTTTGTGCCTCATTATTAACTCCCTCTTGAATAAGAGCCATTTGTTTATTTCTATCTTCAGATAATAAAGTTTGTAGTTCTTGAGTACCTAAAACACTTCTTATTCTTGAGTTAATAATTGTTGATAATCTTGATCTAGCAACTCTTTCATTTCCAACAGAGATATAAAATTTTAATGGATCCACAATTTGAAATCTTGCAAATGCATCAACAATTAATCTTTTTTGATCTGATGCAATAACTTCTTCCGGTGGAGCATCTAGGTTTAAAATTCTTTTATCTAAAAATACTACGTTTTGTATAAACGGTAGTTTAAAATTTAAACCTGGTTTAAGTAAAATTCTTTTTGGATCACCAAACTGTAGTACTATCGCTTGATTTACTTCTTTTACAATAAAAATTGAAAAAAATGCTGTCAAAGCTAGAACACCGATTATAGGTAGTATAATTTTTCTCATTTAATTTGTTTTCTTTTTTAATTCTGGAAGTGGCAAGTAAGGAACAACTCCTGATCCTGCGTTCTTCTCTATTATTACTTTATCTATATCTGCTAAAACTTTTTCCATCGTTTCAAGATACATACGTTCTTGTGTAACTTGTTTTGCATTTTTGTACTCATTAAAAATTGCGGTAAATCTGCTTGCTTCACCCTCTGCTTTTGCAACAACCTCTTTTTTATATGCTTCAGCAGCTTGTAAGATTTTTTCGGCTTCACCCCGTGCTCTTGGGATTACGTCATTAGCATAAGCTTCAGCTTCGTTTTTAGATCTTTCCATGTCAGCTCTTGCAGCTTGAACGTCTCTGAACGCATCGATTACTTGGTCTGGTGGGTCAGCCTTTTGTGTTTGAACCTGCGTTATTTGTATTCCACTCTGATACTCATCTAAAATATTTTGTATAATCTCGCTCGCATCAATCTCTATTTGTGATCTCCCCTCAGTCAAAATTGGTTGAATGTCACTTCTTGCAATTACTTCTCTCATTGCTGTCTCAGCAGCAGCTTTGACCGTTCCTTCAGGATCTTGAATTTTAAATAAAAAGTTCCCAGCATCTTTAATCACCCAGAAAACAGAAAAATCTATGTTAACAATATTTTCGTCTCCAGTTAACATTAAGCTTTCTTCTGGAACATCAGCAACTACACCTGACGAAAAACCTGTGTCTCTCTCCGATCTAAAACCAATATCAATTCTATTAACTTTCGTTACTTTTGGAGTTAAAACACTCTCAACTGGAAAAGGAATATGATAATTTAATCCAGGTTGTGTTGTTGAAACAAATTTACCAAATCTTAAAACTACACCTTGTTCATCTGGTAAAACTCTGTAAAGACCGCTTAGTGCCCATACAATAACTAAAATTGTAAGACCAAAAATAATTGGTTTCCCCCCACCAGAAGCTCCGCCGGGAAGAAATTTATTTATTTTATCTTGAAGATTTTTTATTAATTCATCTATATTTGGTGGAGTTGGACCTCTTCTGCCAGATCCATTACCTGATCCTCCTCCAGGGGGCGATCCCCATGGACTTCCACCTCTACCTCTAAAATCATCGACCATGACAATGTATATAGTGTCTTTAATGTGAAAAACAAGTTAAGTATGCTAAAACGTCGTTATAAATAGTGGACTTAATGAAGCAATGATTGAAAAGCCAAGAGCAAAAACCTTTATAAAAAACCCAATAATTGGGACCAAATTCACAATAGCGGTATCGAGCGCGAAAGGTGGTGTTGGTAAATCTACTTTTGCATCGAATCTTGCTTTAGCCTTAAAAAAACAAGGATGTAAAGTTGGTCTTTTAGATGCTGATATTTATGGTCCATCGTTACCAAAATTATTCGATATAGGAGACAAACCAGAAAGCGATGGTCAAAGATTAATTCCAATTTTAAAATATGACATTCAGTGTATGTCTATCGGTTTTCTCACTGATGAACAAACTCCAATGATTTGGAGAGGACCAATGGTTACAAGCGCAATCAAAACATTTACTCAAAAAGTTGCTTGGAAAGACCTGGATTTTATTATTGTAGATATGCCACCAGGAACTGGTGATACACAACTTACTTTTACTCAAGAAGTAAAAATGGATGGTGTAATTATAATATCTACACCCCAAGAAATAGCCTTACAGGATGTGAAAAGAGGTATCAAAATGTTTGATAAACTAGGAACAAAAATTATTGGATTAATTGACAACATGAGTTTTTTTAAAGGAGATGATGGAAAAAAATATTATATATTTGGAGAAGGAGGAGTTAAAAAAACTGCAGAAGAATTTAAAAAAAATTTCTTATGTGAAATACCCCTTGATCCAGAAGTCGGAAAGCAAGGCGATAAAGGTATTCCAATAGTTGAGAGTAACCCAGAAAATGAAGTATCAAAGATTTATTTAGAATTAGCATCTAAAATTAAAAATTTATATCTTTAATTACAAATAGTTTGCAATTCCAGATAAATATAACCCTCTTAAATATTTACTAAATCTTTTTGGTACAAAATTAGAGTCTTTAAGTAATTTTAAAGCTAAATGATAATTTTCTGGTAAAAATTTTATTTCTATTACGCTCATAAGATCTTTTATATTATTAAATTTACTAAATCTATTCGATAAAGAGTAGTTAATATCCTTATCAAATGTAATTCTTATTTTACCTTCATACAAGAAATAAGATCTTAGGTAACTTACTTTGAGCTGGGGTTTTAAATCAAAACTATCGATATGCTCTAAAAAAAATTTATTTTCATTTTGATTTAAAAAGTAATTATTAAATGAATAAAGATTATCCAAATTTGTTTCGCTCTGATTTACCTTTAATGATATCTTTTTTCCAAGATTATTTTTTTTTATCTTTATTTCATAAAAAAAATCATTAAATTTATTATCATACCATCTAATTCTATATTTACGTCTATTGGAAATTCCAGACAAATTATTTTGAGCTGTTGTAAAATTCTCATCGTCATAATATATGCTATTAATCAACCTATCTTTATAAGGTCGAGAAATCTTGTTTTGAAAATCTTTCCAATGATCAAAATATAAATTAAAATCTTTATTAACTGGTATTTTTATTTCATTTCTCATTATAAAGTACCATCATAAAGTTTTTTTACGTCAAACATTTTATCAACTAATTTTTTATCATTTAAAAATAATTCACTACCTTTTTGCACTAAAGATTCTTTGCAACTTGTTTCTGCTTGTATTTTTAAATATGCACCCGAAAAGTAAGATTTTTTTTGATAGGCTGCAAAATCATAAAGTCCACAATTAGATATTTTTATTTTTTTACCTTCTACTATACTTGAATCTTTACTTGCAATTCCTATTCTGGAGTCTGAAATATTCAAATTATCAATATTTAAAATTGACTCCTCACCAACAGATATAGCTTTATCAGCTACCTTCGAAACAACAATGTCTTTAATAAATATATTTGATCCAGAAAGATCTATGGCGTCGCCTGATATTTTTTGAAAACGCGAATTAATTATTTGACCATTACCAAAATCAATATCTATTGCATCTGAATTTACATTTAAAACATTTAAATTTTTAAGTTTAAATCTACTGTTTACAAAATTTATTGCATCTTCAGCTAAAGAATTTTTAAATTGACTATTTTTTAAATTAAATTGGCCGTTAATTAAATTCACACCCCCAGTTAGTTGAATTTTATCATTATCAAAGTATGAATAATCAGAGATATTAACATGGTCAAAAAATGAAATATCTTTATCAATTATTTTTGAATTTACGTAAATGCCTTTCCATTTATTTCTTTTGTCCGATGACTCAATAACAATTGGTTGATCTTCTTTTCCGCTGAAGTTAACTAATCCATTCTTTACCATTATATAAGTGTCTTTATGCATTTTAAGTACACTTCCTGCTTCTATATACAGATTAAAGCCCGATGGAATAATTATAGGTTTTTTTATTTCATATATACCTGATCTCAAAACATAATTTTTATCAATTAAAATTAAATCTTGATTTAGTCCAACATCAGAATTTTTAAAAAAATTTTTTTTATTAAAAGATGTCTTTTCTACTCTTTCAGTAAGAGAATAAGAATGATTATTTTCATCAAGATATTTTATCTCCGCAAAATTTTCTAATCTATTTTGAGTATTAATTATTATCTTTTCACTATTTACTTGTTGATATGAGCTGGGCTTTAAAATTAAATTTAATGGAACGCTCTTTTCTTCATTGCAGTTTGTTTCACAATTTTTTTGAATATTTAATTTGATGTTTTTTATTAAAATTTTTTCACTTGTCAAGTTATCTATTAGTATTTCTCCATTATCAAAAACTCTAAAATGAACTTTTTTTTTATTTAAGTTTTGATCATTTTTTGTATCAAAAGTTTTTGATGCTAATCTCTTTTCATTAGTGGAGTCTTGTGGATTAAAAATTTCTTTTTTTACACTTTTTAGAAGTAGAATATTTTTTTTTAAAATGTCTAATTCTACTAAATTTGAACAATTTTTTCCAAAACCTTTACATGCAGTTACGAAATTGTTCTCAATTTCGTTAATATTGCTATGAATTTCATTTAAAACTCTAAAAAATTCATTTTGAAATTCCTCAAGTTTAAAAATATTTTTATAAAATAAATTGTGTTTTAAAAAAAAGTTTTTATCTATTTCAGAATGTATTGAATCTGTTAAAATTGGTCTAACTTTAAGATCATAAGGGTTTAAATAATATCTTGAATTATGTGGTAATGCACTGTGCGAATCACCGAAAATTGCTGTTATTACAGAGGCTCTAGCAAAAGATTTAATATCAATATGATCATTTAAATTTGATGTATATCGCTTATCTTTTAAAACTGTTACTTCTTGAAGAGTTTTAAAAATACTAAACAAATTATTATTTGTTTGTTTATTTGGGATATTAGTTTTTTTTAAAATCTCGTTTTCATTAAATAATTTTGTTTCTAGTTTTCCTTGCCATCTGGAGATGTCTTCAAGATTTTCTGTATTTTTAGCAGCAATGGTATTAATGAGAAAATCTTCTTCATTAGTCATTTTAAAAATAGGTGCCTCTTTAATTTTATTAAAAGCATAAAATGAATCGTGAAACTGCTCCTCGAGTAACATAAGACCCCAATCATCGCCGTTAAAATTAACTTTTACGGTTTTATATCTAGGTGTTAAAACATCATATTTTCTAAAAGTTTCTGAAATTACAAAGTTATATGGGAAATCTCGTTCAGTAAAAACTGAAATAGAAAACTCATTCATTGAAAAAATAGTTTTTTTTTTTCTTAATTTAATTCTTAAACTCCATTGTTTTATATTACCCCAATGCTCAACTAAGTCCCCTTTTAGTCTCGCAGTTGCAGGATACTTTACTCCTTGATGAATGATCCTAACTCTAACTTTTTGAGGGTTGTCCAATTGTCTTAATTTTAAAGCTTTTTTTCTGTCATTTCTTAATTTTTCAAGCTCAGAAAATCTTATATCGATTTTTATACTTTCAAAACTATTTGTATTGAATAGTCGATTTTGGAATGCATAAAAAATTTTACTTGAATAATCAAAAATTATATTATCTTTAACGGGTTTAGACTTAAGTAAAACAGGTTGTTTAAATAAAATTCTAAGGGATTGTTCTATATCTCCTTTCAAACCTGGTGTGATTGATAACAAAAAAAATAAAAAAAAAGTAAAAATTAATACAAGAGATATCAGAAATTTGTCAGTTTTTTTTCTTTTAATTAACAATTTTAATCTACAGTTTTGTTTTCATAAAGAGAGTATTTGATTCCAATAAATTCTTTTTCTAAATTGTTTATCAGCAATTTCAAATTATCACTTTTATCAAAAGAAATTTTGAAAAATAACATCATTGAGCTATCGTGTTTTTCAATTTTGACCATTTCTGCTTCATGACAATTTTTTTTTAATGAATTTAAAATCTTATCGAAATCTTTTTGACTTTGATCAGCATTGCACTCGATCATCAGGTTAAAATTTTTACCTAAACCCTCGTTTCGCCTTGATAAGAAAAACCAAATTATAATGATAAGTATTAAGAATATTATGCTTGTAGAGTATATTTGTAAGGCTCCATAACCTATTCCTAAAGCAATCGCAAAAAAAAGAAATGCTAAATCTTCAGGTTCTTTTACTGGCGTTCTAAATCTTATAACCGACAATGCTCCAACCAGACCGAGAGATAGTGCTAAAGACGACTTAACAATCAAAATTACTAAAAAAGTAATATTGCTTAAGAGTGGTATAATCATAGAAATTTGAATTTTTGATGACAATGAATTTGCTTTATTTTTGTAAACATGCATCAAAATAAAAGATGAAATAATACAGAGAAATAAACTTAAAATAATCATTAGATAGTCTGTTTCACCGACAGTCTCTAAAGATCTCGCTAATTTATTTGTGTATTCCATCTCTATAAATTTATAATTTAAATTATTTCAAATTTAAATAAGTTTTTCTTTCTGATCAAATGCCTCCATTAACTCATTCCATTCTCTTTTAGAAAGTCCCGAACTTTCCACATCGATTTTTTCTCCTTTTATTAATTTCTGAATAATGTGTTTACCTTTTGATGAAACTTCTGTTCCTCCAACTCTATAATCTAAAAAAGCATCATAAGTAATTGGTACCCAATTTTTTAGAGTATCCAGCATTGCATCAGCATATGCTCTTATTTCATATTGGGCATGACTATCAGCTCTTAATCTTAAAAAATTCATTAAATTTAAAAGATCAGTTTTCCAATACCATTGAGTATAAGTATTAAGTGTTAAATTCATTCTAGCTAATTCTCTTGCAAGACCAGGCTCTTTCTCATCGACAACTGATCCATCATATCTTTCATTTAGCATTGTTTCATAATTATCATAAGTTCTTTCTGCATCATCTTTCAATAAAGATAAAACTTTATTGGCTTGTTCCCCTTCAAGAACATCTCCCCTACCTTGTCTATTATTTTTTGATTGAGCTGCCAGATGTTCTTTTTTTGGTAAGTAAAATTCTTTATCCAAAATTGAATATCTTGCTGAATACTCATTAACGTTTGCAGTTCTATGTCTTATCCATTGTCTAGCAATAAAGATTGGTAATTTAACATGGTATTTTATTTCACACATTTCAAAAGGCGTGCTATGCCAATGCCTCATCAAATATTTAATTAAGCCACTGTCTGTAGAAACTTGTTTTGTTCCCTTGCCATAAGAAACTCGAGCTGCTTGAACAATTGATGTATCGTTACCCATGTAATCAATAACTCTTATGAAACCATGATCCAATATTGGTATTGCTTCATATAAAATTTTTTCTAAATTAGGAGCTGTGACTCTTTTAGTTTCATTTTTTTGCGATTGAAGGTCTCGGATTTCTTGAGTTTGTTCTCTAGTAAGTTTCATGAATTTTATTGAATCTTTATTTATAACTTTTATATTAATAGTGTTGGTTTTCCAACTATGACGATAAACGAATTTCGTAATAAACATTACGGACGTGGGGGCAGTACCCACCACCTCCACCATTTACAACTTATGGGGGTGAACTAGGATCGACGGATGTCTAAAAGCTATTTTTTCGTTCGGAATTGTTCCACCGTAACGGGCTATTTATAATTGCAAATGATAAATTTGCTCTTGCTGCTTAATTAATTTATTAATTAAGTAACGGGGTTTTGGGGCACCTGGCAACAGAACGCCCCTTAATATATATTATGAAAAAAAAATCTGTAACTTTTCAAGAACCATCTCAGCAACAATTAAATGATCTATTAAAGTATTATCAAACTAAACAATACGACAATGCTGAAAAATTGGCAGTGTCCATTACAAAAGAGTTTCCTAAACATCCGTTTTCTTGGAAAGTTCTTGCCGCTGCACTCAAACAAAATGGCAGGATAGATGAATCGTTAGTTGCTAGTCAAAAATCTGTGCAATTTGATCCCCAGGATGCTGAAGCTCATTACAATTTGGGTATCGTTTTGCAAGAACTAGGCAGATTAGATGAGGCTGAGGCGATCTACAAAAAAGCAATTACATTAAAACCTGAACATAAAGCCTATAACAATTTGGGTATCGTTTTGCAAGAACTAGGCAGATTAGATGAGGCTGAGGCGAGCTACAAAAAAGCTATAACACTGAAGCCTGACTTTATACAAGCTATTAAAAATAGATGGTTACTTTTATTTAGTCAAAAAAGATTCGAAGAAGCATTATCAGATGCTGACTTGTGTATTTCCAAAGGTTCAAGACAACTTGATTTTACAACATTATATGCGTTAGGTAGAATTGATGAAATTTATAAAAGGCTTGAAGTTAGATCTAAAATTGATGGTGAAAATATCACTATTGCTGCTTTTGCTTCATTTATAGCTGAAGTGGAGAAAAAAAATACTGCATATAATTTTTGTCCTAATCCTTTAGATTTTGTACATCATGCTAACTTATCAACTCATATAAATGATTCTAATAGTTATATTGATGAATTAATTCATGAACTAGATAGTGTAAAAAAAATTTGGCAGCCATCTAAAAAAACTACTGTTGGCGGATTTCAAACACTAACTGGACTAAATTTATTTGAAAGTCCAACAGGTAAAGTAGAACAACTCAAGTCAATTATTATTAATGAACTAGATGTATATCAGAAGAAATACAGTAATAAATCTTGTTCATATATTAAAAAATGGCCATCCCAAAATTATCTTAATGCATGGTATGTTGTATTAAAAAAACAAGGATATCAGAATCCACATATCCATCCTGGCGGATGGTTGAGTGGTGTGATTTATTTAAAAGTTGTCCCATCCTTGGATAAAAGTGAGGGAGCAATCGAATTTAGTTTAAATGGAGAATATTATTCAAATGTAAATTCATCTAAATTAGTTCATCAACCAAAGTTAGGAGATATAGTTTTTTTTCCATCTTCACTTTATCATAGAACCATACCTTTCTCAACAAATGGTGATAGAATTATTGTTTCCTTTGACTTAAAACCAAAAATTAATTGATGGCGTTAATTGAAAAAATATTTAATCCCTTAAGCACTTTTCATCATAAAAGAATTTCCAAGTATTTATCTGAGCTAGATATTGAAAAGATTATAGATATTGGTGCTCATAAGGGTGAGTTTCTTGAAAACATGCTCAAAATTGAGAAAGTAAACTCTTTTTATGCGTTTGAACCTCAAAAAAATATCTTTAATGAATTAAACGAAAAATTTTCGAAAAATGAAAAAATAACATTATTTAATTTTGCGATGGATAAAGAAATTGCAAATAAAAAATTAAAGATAAATAAACTTAGTATGACGTCCTCTTTGGCTGAAATTAATGAAGAGTCTTTGTATTTAAAAATTAAAAATTTCTTGACTTTTTCAAGATCAAATTTTGAAAATGAGTACGAAATTCAAACTAATACAGTAGATAAAATTTTTGAGAATATAAGTTTACAAAAATCACTACTAAAAATTGATGTAGAAGGTTTTGAAATTAATGTTCTTGAGGGGTCTCAGATGAAACTTAAGGAAATTCCATTTGTCCTACTTGAAAATCAATTTGGTAACCATTACAAAAATAACAGCTTCAAAGATATAACTAAGGTACTTTCAAAACAAAATTTCAAAATTTGTAAAAAATTTATTTTTCCAACTATGCATTATCAGGATGTGTTATTTAAAAAAATCTAAATTATTTCAGAAATTGATTTAAATTAGGCTTGAAATAATTTGGTCCCTTCATCACTTTTCCATTCTCGTTATATATAGGCTTACCATCCTCACCTAATTTACTCATATTAGAATTTTGAACCTCCTCAAAACATTTGTCTAAATTTACTCCAAAGGCATGTCCAGCACCATACGTAACATAGAGAATGTCGGTTAAAGCATCTATTGTTTCCTTTAGGTCTTTTTTGTTTATTGCATCTTTTAGTTCTTCAAGCTCTTCCTCAATTAGATCAATTCTTAATTTATTAATTTTGTCTGATGAAAAACTAGCATTTGTTTTTACCTCTTGGCCGAATGTTTTCATAAATAAACCCACTTTTTCAAAATTTGTCATAATGCTCCTATATGATTCTAATGACTTTTAATGTATAGTAATAATTATATTATCCAAATGAAATTTAGAAAAGAAACCGATAGCATGGGCACAATAAATGTTGCTGATGATAAATATTGGGGGGCCTCAACAGAAAGATCAAAAAAATATTTTGATATTGGTAAAATACTTGTAAGCAAGACACTAATAAACGCAATTGCAATTATAAAAATTTCAGCTGCTAAAGTTCATAAAAAAGATAAACAAATTGACGCAAAAATTTGTAATGCAATTGTAACGGCTTCGAAAGAAATAATTTCAGGTAAGCTTGATGGTAATTTCCCATTAAAAGTATGGCAAACTGGATCGGGAACTCAAACAAATATGAATGTCAATGAGGTAATCGCTAATAGAGCAATTCAAATCTTAGGTGGAAAAAAAGGTACAAAGAAACCAGTCCATCCAAATGATCATGTAAATAAATCGCAATCAACTAATGATGTTTTTCCGACAGCTATGCATATTGCAATTGCTGTTGAAACCAGAAAAAAACTATTACCCTCTTTGAAAAAACTTAGTAAAGAATTAAAAGTAAAAATAAACAAATTTAAAAACGTTGTCAAAGTTGGTAGAACTCATCTTCAAGACGCTACTCCTCTTACTCTAGGACAAGAATTTTCGGGATATTATTCCCAATTGAACGACTGTATTTTGAGAATTGAAACTTCTTTGAAAGAAATTTTCTTTCTTGCTCAAGGTGGAACAGCTGTTGGAACCGGGGTCAATTCAAAGAAAAATTTTGATGTAAAAATTTGCAGAGAAATAAGTAAATTAACTAAAATAAAATTTTATCCTGCAAAAAATAAATTTGCTGCTCTCGCAGCGCATGATGCAATTGTAAACTTTTCTGGAACATTGAATACAACTGCAGTTTGTTTAATGAAGATTGCAAACGATATTCGTTTTTTAGGATCTGGTCCTAGAGCAGGTTACGGAGAACTGATACTTCCTGCCAACGAACCTGGTTCATCAATAATGCCTGGAAAAGTAAACCCAACACAGTGTGAAGCTGTTACAATGGTGTGTGTAAAGGTAATTGGCAACCATACAGGAATTACTTTGGCCGGTTCTCAAGGTCAATTTGAATTAAACGTTTTTAAACCACTTATAGCCCACAATATTTTACAATCTATAGATCTATTGTCAGATAGTTCGAAAAATTTTTCAGAATTTTGTATTAAAGGTATTAAGGCTGATTTAAAAAAAATAAATTTTGACTTAAATAATTCATTAATGCTAGTTACTGCTCTTGCGCCTAAAATTGGTTACGATAGCGCTGCTAGAATAGCAAAGTCTGCATTAAAAAATAAAACAACGCTTAAGTTTGAAGCTTTAAAAACAGGTCTTATTTCAGATAAGGAGTTTGATAAAATTGTAGATCCAAAAAAAATGACTTATCCAGAATAACTAGATAAAATCTTATTAACAAAACTTCTTAGACTGATCCAATTATTAATTGTGATTGATTTATTATTAAAACTATAAATAAGATCATCTAGTTCATCATTTAATTGTGGTTTATTTTTATCAAGAGATACAAAAAAGATTTTTGTATCTAAAGTGGATAAATTAATATTTAGTCCAAAATATACTTTATCTATTTCTCTCTGATTTTTTTTGGATACTAAAAATTTTCTATAAAATTTGTTTTTATCAAAAATTTCAAAGCTAAATTTTCCTTTGAAAAGTAAATCATTATTTTCTAAAAAAACGTTGCCAAAATCTAAATTTAAACTCCCAATTTTTTTATTAAATATTTTAGAATTACTTAATTCAATTTTTTCTCCTACATAATTGGAAGTCAATAAAATTTCATTAAAAAAATTTGAATTTTTTAAATTTTTACTTTTAATAGTTAAACTTCCATTAAAATTTTCATTTAATAAAAATTCTTTTGATAGTACTTCTTTAAAAATAATTTTATTTGGTAAAAACTTTTTAAGATTAAATCTATCAATTTTTGTATTAATTTTGAAATCAAATGGTTCCAAATTTATTTTGCCGACATAATCTAATTTATTTGCTCCAATGTATGAATTTTTAGACTCTAATAATATCGATTTTTCTTTCAACGAATAATTTGTATTTAATTTAGAGCGTCTAAAATCTATTTTAAGATTTTTAAATTTTTCTTTTTTTTTTGAAATATTTAAGATTTTAAGTTTTAAAGAATTCATTTTTGCTTTTGTAATTTTTTCGTTGGAATTTTCATCGAATTTCCATTCAAAATAAAATGGGATATTAAAAATTTTTCCTTTAGAAATTAATAAATTTTCTTTTTTTAATTGGTCTTTAGAAATCAAAATATCTTTAATTGTAATGAATGACACAATTTGACCCTCGCTATTTTTATAAAAAATTTTACTCTTTAAAACCTTGAGAGATTTTTTAGAAAATCCTCTGTCAAGAAAATCATTTAAAAAGCTAAAGTCTGATTTTTCAATAAAAAAATTGGCATCTCTAACTTCAACTTTTTTAATTATATTTTTCATTTTAAAAAAATTATTTTGTTCAATAAAAATTTTAAGTTTTTTTATTTGACTGAATTCTTTTTGATAACCTTTTTTTTCTGTGAATATTACTACATCATTGACATTGTAATGAGGTTTTGGAAGAATCGAGTAGTTTATATCTGGTGTTAATGCAAAGTCTAAGTTGTATTCTTTTTTTAATTTTTCCTCTAATTCTTTCTGAATTGATTGGTTAATAACTATTCCTGGTATCGAAAGATAAACAAGATATAAAAAAAAAACTATACTTAGAAAAAATAACATATAATTAATTTGAAACTTTTCGGATATAAAGTTTTCAACGTTTTTTCTCTTAAATAGGCTTAAACCAATTTTACTTGTGCTTTTATGCAGGTTGATAGATGAGAAAAACTTATTAAAATTTTTAATTAGTATGTTCTTTTTAAAAAGATTTTTTTGTAAGAATGATTGAATTTTAAATTTTTTCATTATTTTATAAAATGATTTATAGTGATTTAAAATAAATGATAAACTCTGAATTTTTAAAAAATTTAAATAAACATCAAAAAGAGGCTGTTTTACACACATCCGGACCTTTGTTAATTGTTGCTGGTGCTGGATCTGGAAAAACAAAGGTGCTTACGTCGAGAATTGCTAACATTGTTGAAAATAACCTTGCTTTTCCAAATGAAATACTAGCCGTCACGTTTACTAATAAAGCAGCAAGAGAGATGCAAAATAGGATTGGTTCAATACTTAAAAGGAAAGCTGTTGGTTTGCCTTGGCTTGGAACTTTTCACTCTATCTGTGCAAAAATATTAAGAAAACATGCCAAAGCTGTAAATTTAACTCAAAATTTTACAATAATAGATCAAGATGATCAACAAAGATTAATTAAAAACATTTGTAAAAGTAAAAATATTGATATCAAAAAGATTTCCCCAAATTTTATACTAGCTTTAATTAATAAATGGAAAAATTCTGGCTGGTATCCAAATAATGTTAAAATTTCTAGAGGGCAGATTTTAGAAAAAAACATGTTAGATGTTTACAAAGTGTATCAAGAAAAACTTATCGCTCTCAATGCATGTGATTTTGGTGACTTAATTCTACATTGTGTAAAAATTTTTGAAGAAAATCATGATATCAACAAAATTTACTCAAAAAAGTTTAAATATATTTTGGTAGATGAGTACCAGGATACAAATTATATTCAAAGCAAATGGCTAAAACATTTAACCCTGTTGCATAGTAACATTTGCTGTGTTGGAGACGATGATCAGTCAATTTATAGTTGGAGGGGTGCTGAAATAAAAAATTTTTTGGAATTTGATAAAGTTTATGAAAATACAAAAATTATAAGACTTGAGGACAATTATAGATCAACTCAAAATATTCTTAATGTTGCATCTCATTTGATTTCAAACAATGAAAATAGACTTGGAAAAAAGCTGAATTCAAATAAAACTGAAGGTAAGAAAATTAGACTAAATTGTTTTAGAAATGGTAAAGATGAAGCTACAGGTGTATCGGATATAATTGAAAACGAACTTAAAGAAAATTATTCATACAATAATATTGCTATTCTTGTTAGGGCGATATTTCAGACAAGAGAATTCGAAGAGAGATTTTTAAAAATAGGCTTACCATACAGAATATTAGGAGGGACTAAATTTTATGAAAGAGCTGAAATTAAAAATTGTATTTCTTATTTACGTATAATTCAACACGAAAAAGATGATCTTGCTTTTGAAAGGATAGTAAACATCCCTAAAAGATCAATAGGGGAAAGTTCAATTAAACAAATAAATGAATACGCAAGAAAAAATAAACTATCATTAGAATCTGCCTCTCATAATTTAATTTCTCAAAATTTAATAAAACCGAAAACTAAGTTTGGACTTTTGTCATTTTTAAACATGGTCAAAAAGTGGAGAGATGATCATTTGGTAAAAAAAATAAATCATGTCAAACTTCTACAAATTGTATTAGATGAATCTGGTTATTCATCCTCCTTAAAAGATAAAAAAGATTTAGAAAATGAAAATAGACTTGAAAATATCAAAGAACTTTTAAGTGCTATGAAAGAATTTGATAACTTAGAAAGTTTTCTTGAGCATGTTGCCCTAGCAACATCTATTGATCAACAATGGGAGGGAGAAAAGATAAATTTAATGACTATACATGCATCAAAAGGGTTAGAATTTGACGCTGTATTTCTGCCATGTTGGGAAGAAGGCATGTTTCCTCACCAAAAATCTATAGATGAAAAAGGACAAAGCGGTTTAGAAGAGGAAAGACGTCTAGCTTATGTGGGTATTACAAGAGCAAAAGATTTAAGTTTTATATCTTTTTCTCTAAACAGATTTTACCAGGGCGATTGGATAGATAGTTTATCATCAAGATTTGTTGATGAGCTTCCAGAAAAGTTTATTGAGAAGAATAATAATTTAGAAAGAGATGATCAAGATTTCGACTTTAATCAGGATATAGATAATGATAATGAGAATTTTAGAAGTCCTGGATGGATCAGATATCAAAAAAGATTAAAATGATCTCTGAAAAATTAAAAGAACTAAAAAATAAATTTAATCTTCACGAAATAGACGGCTATGTAGTACCTAAAAATGATGAGTATTTTTCCGAATTTGCGAAAAAAGATAAACTGAAAACCATTACAGGTTTTGATGGATCATTTGGATTAGCGATAATATTAAAGAAAAAAAACTTTCTTTTTGTTGATGGCAGATATGTTGAGCAAGCTAAAATTCAGGCTGGAAAAAAGTTCAAAATACTTGAGATACCAAAAAAATTTCCCTATCAAGTTTTAAATTCGAACTTAAATTTAGGATTTGATCCAATGATTTTCACTTCTAGAAGTTTGCAATATTATTTTAGAGGTAAAATTAAACTTACCCCTATTAATAAAACGATGATAAACTCAAAGACTTTAGATGGTTATAAATCAAGAAAATTCTACTCGTTAAACACCAAAGTAGTTGGCGAAACAGTAAACAGTAAGATTAAAAGATTAATAAAAATTTTAAAAAAAGATGGATCGGATCATATTTTTATATCAGCACCTGAAAATGTTGCTTGGCTTTTAAACATACGAGGAAGAGATAATCCTTTTAGCCCAATACCATATTGTAGAATAATACTTAATACAAAAGGAGAAGTAAGTTTTTTTTCAGACATAAAAAATTCATCAAGTATTTTCAAAAAGAAAGATTTTTCGAGGACCTCTTTTTTCAAAGATAGTCAAATTGAAAAATTTTTAAATAACTTAAACGTTAAGAAAATTATAATCGACAAAAATTCCTGCTCTGTTTTACTTGAAAATTTAATAAGTTCAAAATTTAAGGTTTCTAAGATTGGAGATCCTTTATATTTAATGAAATCAATAAAAAACAAAGTAGAAATTAATAAAACAATCGAAAGTCATATTCATGACGGTGTAGCAGTGACTAAATTTTTATACTGGATCAAAAAAAATCAAAATAAAAAGATTTCTGAAATTGATGCTGAAAAAAAATTAGAGTCTTTTAGAAAACAAAACAAAAATTATCTTTTTCCAAGTTTCAACACTATATCAGCAACTGGAAAAAATGGATCAATCATTCATTACCGTGCTTCAAATAAAACATGCAGAGAGATAAAACAAAATGATGTATACCTATGTGACTCAGGGGGACAATACACATACGGAACCACCGATGTTACAAGAACTATTTCTTTCAAAGTACAGCCCAAAAATATCAAAGATACCTTCACTAGAGTTTTAAAAGGACACATTGCTGTGGCTACTGCTAATATTTCAAAACAAAAAACTGGATCAAATATTGATAAGTTAGCGAGAAAGTACCTCAAGGAAGTCAAAAAAGATTTTAGTCATGGTACTGGACATGGGGTAGGTTATTTTTTAAATGTTCACGAAGGTCCACAGGCAATTTCAAAAAGGAATAATATTAAATTAAGAGAAGGAATGATACTAAGTAATGAACCAGGATTTTACTTACAAGGAAAGTATGGAATCAGAATTGAAAATTTAGTCTATATCAAAAAAGAAAAAAATAATTTAGTTTTTAAGAACCTTACATTGGCACCAATTGATATTAATCTAATAAATTTCAAGTTATTGTCCTCACAAGAAAAAAGATATCTAATTAATTATCACCTTGAGGTATATTCTAAAATCTATAAATTTTTATCTTTGAGTGAAAAAAAATGGCTTATAAAATCAATTTAACATTTCATCTAATGTTTTTTGATTAATCACTTTTATTTTATTTTTTTTAGCTAAATCTACTTTTTTAGTGGTAGGTTTTTCTCCTATGACTAAATAATCTAGTTTTTTAGTTACGTTGCTTACAATTTTACCTCCATTACTTTCAATCAATGATTTAGCTTCTGCTCTTGAAATATTATTTAGTTTTCCAGTAAACATAAAGACCTGACCTTTAAGTTTTCCTGAGTTGTTACTTTCTTTAAAACCCTGAATATCTAATGATCTCGATAAATTTAAGATAACACTTAAGTTTACTTTCTCATTAAAAAACATCTTTAATGAATTTATTTGAGTATCACCTATTCCATCAATGTTGATCAGCTCTTGAATATATTTTTGATTTTTTAAATTTAAAAAATTTTCTTTTTTTCTTAAAAATTCACTCAATAGCTTTGCATTTTCTTGTCCAATGTGTCTTATGCCGAGTGAAAATATAAATTTTTCTAGTGAAACTTTTTCTGATTTTTTTATAGATTTTTTTAAATTTTCAACAGATCGGGTACCCCAACCATCTAATTGTGATATCTTATCATAATCTAGGTTGAAAATGTCATAGGGGAACTTGATTAAACCTAAAGACCAAAACTTTTCAATTACTTTTTTTCCTAAACCCTCAATATTAAAGGCATCTTTTGAAACAAAATGTTTTAATCTTTCTTTTGCCATTCTATCACAATCAAAACCTCGATCAGGGCATCTTCTCACAGCATCAAATTTTTTAGTAATTTTATTAAATTCTTTGATCGTTTCAAAGCCACAAGGGCATTTTTTTGGAAAAATAAATTTCTTTGAATTGGCTTTTCTCTTTTTTAAATCTACCTCAACAACATGAGGAATAACATCTCCTGCTCTCTCAATTTTGACTGTATCACCAATCCTTATATCTTTTCTTAAAATTTCTTCTTCATTATGAAGAGTTGCATTTGATACAACAACTCCACCTATATTTACAGGTTTAACCTTGGCTACTGGTGTTAATGCCCCAGTTCGACCAACTTGGATATCAATATTTAAAATTTCAGTAACTGAGTTGCTTGCAGAAAATTTATGAGCAATAGCCCATCTTGGTGCATTCGTCACAAATCCTAATCTTTTTTGAAGCTTAAAATCATTAATTTTGTAAACAATACCATCAATATCATAATTTAATTCAAATCTTTTTTTTTCTATGATTTGGTGATGAGACAAAAGATTTTTAATGCCAGTAATTTTTTTGTTTAATTCTGAAGTTTTAAAACCCCATTTTTTTAGTTTAACCAAAAAATTACTTTGTTTGTCTATCACTTGATCGGATGAAAATCCAAACGTGTAAGCAATAAATTTTAAAGGTATATTAGATGTTTTTTTTGGATCTTTTTGTCTTAAAGAACCTGAAGCTGCATTTCGTGGATTTGCAAAACTATCTTTCATTTTTTCAAAATCATTGTTTTGAATGAAAACCTCTCCCCTTATATCGATATCATCAGGAAAATCTGTTTGGTCTATAAAATGTGGAATATCGGGAATTGTTTTTAAGTTTAAAGTTATATCTTCTCCCTCCTCTCCATTTCCTCTTGATAAACCCCTAATTAATTTGCCAGACTTGTACGTAAGAGAAGCAGATATCCCATCGATTTTAGGCTCAGCGCTATATTCGAACTCAAAATTTTTAGTTAGATTTAAGAAGTTTACAATTTTTTTTTCAAAATTTATTAAATCATCTTCATTAAAAGCGTTAGCTAAAGAAAGCATTTTTACTCTATGTGGAAATTTTTCAAAATTTTTTGAGGGTGTAAACCCCAATGTAGCGGAAGGAGAATCTTTATCATTAAAATCAAATCTTTTTTCAAGATCCAAAATTTCTTTTTTTAATAGGTCAAAATCATGATCTGACACTATAGGTGCACTATCTTCGAAGTATTTTTTGCTATATTTTTTGTATTGATTTATTTTTTTTTTATATTCTTTTTTTTGCCGAACTCTTTAACATTTTAATCAAAAAGCCTTTTGATTTTTTTTAACATACTTTTTTTCTCTTTTTTGATTTCTAGTTTTGTTTTATAACTTGTATTAAATATTTTATAAGACTTTTCATACCATTGACTTGATTGATAATTATAACCTAATATTGATGCATATTTTTGTGACTCTGTCTCTAAACCAATAGTATAATACAACTCAACTAATCTGTGCAATGCTTCTTGAACATAAATTGTTTTGTCGTATTGATCTACTACTGTTTTGTATCTATTAATTGATGCAATCCATTTTTTCTTTTTCAAATAATGTGATGCAATGTACATTTCTTTTGAGGCTAGATAATCTTGAATAAGATCAAGCTTATATTCTGCATCTAGAGCATAATCTGATTCGGGATATTCTTTTATTATAAAGATAAACTTTTCTTGAGCTTTTAAGAGTGGTCCCAAGTCTTTTTTTTCATCAACAATTTTTTCATAATAACACATTCCAAGTAAAAAATGAGCATAATTCAAATTTTCATTTTTTGGATAAGTTTTAATAAATCTCTCAAGTTCATATTCTGCATCATAATAATAATCTTGAGCGTAATATACGTATGCCGCCATTAACGCAGCTTTTGGAGCCCATGAAGATTGAGGAAATAATAACTCTGCTTCATTAAATTTTTTTGCTGCATAAAGAGAATCACCGGCTTCAAATTCTTCGTAACCCTCTCTAAATGCACGGATCATTTGTAATTCTACGTCTTCCTCAACAATTAAAGAAGTTTTTTCTTTTTTAGCACAATTAGAAAGAAAAAAAGATACTAAAAAAAATATAAAAAAGATTTTTAAAAATTTCATAAAAAATATCTTTAAGATTCTTTGTTATTAAGAATCTTATGCTATAGATTTTAGGATATTCTTGTTCAAAAAGGAATGCGGAATATTTTTCTCTTTTAGCTCAATAATTGAGAAATTTTCATTTTTACTTAGCAATTTTCTCAAACCTTGATTGGTGATATTATGACCACCTTGGCAAGAAGTAATTTTACCAACCATTTTAAATCCTGATAAATATAAATCACCCAAACAATCTAATATTTTGTGGTTTACAAATTCTTTTTTATTTCTCAACTTTTCTTTATTCAGTATCTTATTTTGTTT
>CACIHL010000009.1 GCA_902586395.1 uncultured Pelagibacteraceae bacterium
AAAATACCTTTAGATTTCACATACAATTCTTTAATTAGGAATTCTTTGCCTTTAAATAAGTTTGTGTAGCTGCCCCATGGCCTATGAAATACGTTTTTCTTTTTAAAATATCTATTTTTAATCTTTCCGTACATTTTGCAGATTTCTTTCCAGCTCCCTAGATCTGACCATGGAATATCAAGTTTGATCGCATTGATATTTTTAGTTTTCTCTAGTATCGCGTAATCAAACGATTTTGCTGTAGCTTTAGAAAACGATTGTTTGTTTAAATAATACACATTTCTTTTATATTTAGCTTTTATTACAGCTTTGTTACAGTTTCGAAAAATATTAGGCTGATATTTCCTAAAATTATTAATAATTGAGTCTTTTCTCAAAAAAAACATCCCAGAATTCCAATAACCCTTTTGTTTAATTACTTGCTTTGCCTTAGAGACTTTTGGTTTTTCAATAAATCTAGTGACTTTATTAATGTTCTTTTTTTTCTTGGTAATGAAATATCCATACTCACTAGAAGGGCTTGTGGGTTTTATTCCAAAAATAAATAAATTTTTTTCGTCTAAATTTGACTTATTTTTATTAATAGCTGTTATTAGTTTATTTGGCTTTTCAATTAAATGATCTGCTGCAAAATACATTAAAGGCTGGTTATATGGCACATCTTTAATCAGTGCTGATGCTAAAATTGCTGGAGCAGTATTCTTTTTCGCTGGCTCTAAAATAATCTTATATTTTTTAATTTTACTTTTCTTTAAGGCCTTTTTTACATCCTTAATATATTTTGAATTAGTGCTAATAATTGGATAGTCGAAAACTTTACTTTTTACTCTTTCAAAAGTTTTGTTAATTAAAGTCCAACCACCAAAATCTATGAACTGTTTTGCTTGATGTTTAGATTTTTTAGGCCACAGTCTAGTACCTGCTCCTCCGCATAGAATAACTGGTCTAATTTTCATTAAATATCAGCGTATGTTCTAACCTCTTCTTTTGCTCCAGGGTGCGTTGGTGCACCTAGATAAGCTGGACCAACTGTTTGTGCATACTTCCAAAGTGTACCATTACCAAAATTAATTTTCTTTGGTTTCCATTTCTTTCTTCTTTTCGCTAATTCTTTTCTTGATAAACGAACATTAATAGTTCCCTTCTTAGCATCTAAATCTATGATGTCTCCATTCTTAAGTAGGGCTATTGGTCCTCCAACTGATGCTTCAGGTCCTACATGACCTATACAAAATCCTCTCGTTGCACCTGAAAATCTTCCATCAGTTATAAGTGCAACTTTTTCACCTTTACCTTGTCCGTAAATTGCTCCAGTTGTTTGAAGCATTTCTCTCATGCCTGGACCACCTTTAGGTCCCTCGTATCTTATAATGATAATGTCACCGTCTTTATATTTTTTATTTTTTACAGCTTTATAAGCAGCCTCTTCTGTATCAAAGCATCTTGCTTTACCTGTGAATTGTAATTTCTTTAATCCAGCAACTTTAACAATTGCTCCATCGGGTGCTAAATTTCCTTTTAAACCAACAACACCTCCATCAGGAGACAATGGTTGGTTGTGTGTTCTCATAACTTTTTGATTTTTATTAAACTTAACGTTTTTTAAATTTTGTCTCATTGTTTTGCCTGTAACTGTCATACAATCTCCATGTATATAACCACCATCTAATAAAGTTTTTAAAAGCATTGGTACTCCACCTGCTTTCCACATATCTTTTGCAACATATTTTCCACCAGGTTTTAAATCTGCAAGATAAGGTGTTTTCTTAAATATTCTCGCAACATCCATTAAATCAAATTTAATTCCTGCTTCATTTGCAAGTGCAGGTAAATGTAGAGCTGCATTAGTTGATCCACCTGTTGCAGCAACAATTGTTGCAGCGTTTTCTAAAGATTTTTTTGTAACAATGTCTCTTGGTCTTATATTTTTTGCTAACAAATTCATTACTGCCTTACCACTTTTTAAAGCATAAGAATCTCTTTGTGTATATGGTGCTGGTGTTCCAGCTGAATATGGTAATGCTAATCCTATTGCCTCAGATACACATGCCATAGTATTTGCAGTAAATTGTCCGCCGCAAGCTCCAGCACTTGGGCAAGCCTTAAGTTCTAGTTTTCTCAATGCATGTGCTGACATTTTTCCTGAAGAAAATTTTCCAACTCCTTCAAATACATCAACAACTGTTACATCTTTTCCGTTAAATCTACCCGGTAATATTGAACCACCATAAATGAAAACACTTGGCACATTTAATCTAACCATTGCCATCATTAAGCCTGGTAAAGATTTATCACATCCTGCAACGCCAACTAAAGCGTCATAACAATGTCCTCTAACAGTTAATTCAGTTGAGTCTGCAATTACATCTCGTGAAATTAACGAAGATTTCATTCCTTCATGACCCATTGCTATTCCATCTGTAACCGTAATCGTGCAAAATTCTCTTGGTGTGCCTCCTGCTTGATGAACTCCTTTTTTAACCGATTGAGCCTGTCTCATTAAAGCAATATTACAAGGAGCTGCCTCGTTCCATGTTGAAACAACACCTACAAAAGGTTTTGCTACATCTTTTTCGGTCAAATCCATTGCATAATAAAAAGATCTTTGAGGAGCCTTATCGGGTCCTAAAGATGTATGCCTACTAGGTAATTTCTTCTTATTAAATTTCTTCATTATAAACCTTTTATAGTGATTGATATTTTATCAATATCTTTTTTTAAATTACTATAGTTATTTTTTTCCTGATCAACAATATTTTTTGGCGCTCTTTCTACAAAACTTTTATTCGAAAGTCTTTTTGATATCCCATCTAACTCACTTTGGTATTTTTGCTGCCTTTTTAGAAGGTTTTCTTTGATCAAAGAGAGATCTATTGATTGATCAAAATATATCTTAAAAATATCCCCTTTGATGACTAAGTTTGCTGATGCCTTATCTTTATCGGTATCTAGGAAGCTATTTATTCTACCAAGTTTTTTTAAAACGGTTTGATTTTTTTTAATAAATAACTGATCGTTTTTAGATAGGGTCGAAATAGACATATCTACAAAAGATCCCGGACTTACATTTAATTCATTTTTAAATGCTCTAAGTTGGCTTATTAAATTGATTATATTTTCTACTTCCTTAATTTGTTTATCTTTATTTACTTTTTTATTCGACCAATTAGCAAACATTAGATAATTTTTTGGTTTATCTAGCTTATTTTTTAACCACAATTCCTCTGTAATAAACGGAATGAATGGATGTAAAAGAATTAAAATTTGTTTAAAAACATAACTTAGGGTCTGTTTTACCTCTGAAATTGATGACTTTTCTTTAGAATTCAAGATAGTTTTAGATAGCTCTACATACCAATCACAATATGAATGCCAAACAAATTGGTAAATGTTTCTTGCTGCTTCATCAAATCTATAATCATTTATATTCTTTTCGATAAGCTTACTCACTGTGTTTAACTCTGAAATAATCCATTTATTTATATTTAATTTTACTTTTGGCTCATTTTTAGACTTTGAAAAATCACACTTATTCATGGATAGAAAGTTGTTTGCATTCCAAAGCTTATTAAGAAAATTTCTATAACCTTTAACTCTATCTTCAGATAGTTTTACATCTCTTCCTGGTGATGCCATTGATAGTAATGTAAATCTTAATGCATCTGCGCTATATTTATCTATCAGTATTAAAGGATCAATTACGTTACCTTTTGACTTAGACATTTTTTGTCCTTTCTCATCTCTAACCAAGGCGTGTACGTAAATTTCTTTAAATGGTTGTTTGTTTAAAAACTCCATTCCAAACATCATCATTCTGGCTACCCAAAAAAAAATAATATCGAAACCAGTTATTAAAACTGAAGTAGGATAAAACTTTTTTAGGTATTCACTTTTATTTGGCCACCCAAGTGTTGCAAAAGCCCACAATCCTGATGAGAACCATGTATCTAAAACATCTTCATCTCTGATTAATTCTACATCTTTCTTGTATTTTTTTTTAGCTAGTTTTTTTGCTTCGCTATAGTTTGATGCTACAAAGATTTTTTTATCAGGTCCATACCAAGCTGGTATTTGATGTCCCCACCAAAGTTGCCTTGATATACACCAAGGCTCAATATTATTCATCCATTGGAAATAAGTCTTTGACCAATTAGGAGGAAAAAATTTTGTTTTTTTATTCTTTACAATCTTCTTTGCTTTTACTGATAATTTTTTTGCATCTGCAAACCATTGCTCTGTAAGATATGGTTCAATTACAGAGTTAGATCTATCACCGTAAGGAACTTTATTTTTAATGTTTTCTTCTTTAATAAGCTTATCACCAAGTTCACTTAATATTTTTTTCCTTGCTTCAAACCGATCTAAACCAACATAATCACTAGGTGCATTTTCGTTAATCTTCCCGTCCTCTGTGAATATATTTATTATTTCTAATTTATTTCTTTTACCCACATCATAGTCATTAAAGTCATGTGCTGGGGTAATTTTAACTGCACCAGATCCTTGCTCTGGATCAGCATAATCATCTTGAATAATTTTTATTTTTCTGCCTGTTATGGGTAAAACTACATTTTTACCTACTAAATTAGTGTACCTTTCATCTTTAGGGTTAACGGCTACTGCCGTATCTCCTAGCATTGTTTCTGGTCTTGTTGTTGCAATAGTTATAAATTCTGAACTATTTTCAATTTGATAATTGATATAATAAAGTTTTGAATTTACCTCTCTTTGATCAACTTCAAGATCAGATATAGCTGTTTTTAAAACAGTATCCCAGTTAACTAATTTTTTAGATTTATAAATAAGACCTTTGTTATAGAGATCTACGAAAACTTTAATAACTGATGCAGATAAATTTTTATCCATTGTGAAAGCATTCCTAGACCAATCACATGAACATCCCAATTTTTTTAATTGGTTTATTATAATATCGCCATATTCTTTTTTCCAATCCCAAACTTTTTTGATAAAAGCGTCTCTACCAATTGATTGTTTATCAATATTTTCACTTTCAAGCTTTCTTTCGACTAATGCTTGCGTTGCAATCCCAGCATGATCTGTTCCCGGTTGCCATAAAGTTTCAAAATTATTCATCCTATGAAATCTTATGAGTAAATCCTGAATTGTATTGTTTAATGCATGACCCATATGAAGACTTCCAGTGACATTTGGCGGTGGAATTACAATAGAATACTTTTTTTTATTTTTTTTGGGTTTAAAGAGACCTTTTTTTTCCCAATAAGAGTAAATCTTATTTTCTACTTTAGAATGTGTATATTTTTCTGAACTCATTGGTGTTTATAGTTTATAATTCAATAAACGTATTTAACAATAAACAAATTCTGATTGAATTTGATAGAATATTTCATATATAAACATCTTATAAATTGTTTTATAATCAGATTTATCGGTAACGTGGCGGAATGGTTACGCAGAGGATTGCAAATCCTTGTATCCCGGTTCGATTCCGGGCGTTACCTCCAAAAAAAAGAGTTGTTTTCAAGTAAAAAAAAAGTAAGTTTTGATTTTTACATTCCTCGGTAGCTCAGTTGGTAGAGCAGTTGACTGTTAATCAATTGGTCGCAGGTTCGAGTCCTGCCCGAGGAGCCAAATTAACCAGTCTTTTGTATTCCAACGTTAAGTGATTGTAAATTTTTGCTAAATTTAACTTTTTGATCGTTAGTTAGTTCAGAATATACCTTAACTAAAAAATTATAGTTCACGTTCATGTGACCTTCTTTAATTTTATCAGCGTTTATTAGGTATTCTGAAAAATCTTCAAAAAAATAATTTATCGGAACTTTTAAATAGTTTGATAATTGAAGTAATCTTATAGAACTTACTCCATTTGTGCCTTTTTCATATTTTTGAATTTGTTGAAATGTTACGTTGATTGCTTTTGCTACTTTTGTTTGTGTAAGACCAAGTGCTAGTCTTCTTAACTTAAGTTTGTTACCTAAGTGTTTATTAAAATTATCTTCCATTAAGACCCCTCTTAAAAACTAAGATTGAACTCTATCCTAGAGGTTTATGCAAGCAGAAAAAAAATTTTTTTAAGTGATTTTGAGGCTTGACTTATTAGAAAAGCTCTAAATTGCTTTTAAGAAATATACGAAAATACAACATTTTTCGCATGTCTGACATGCAAATTTTATAATATTTGACTTAAGAAAAGTTTCGTTCTGTCACTTTTTGGGTTTGCAAAAAATTCTTTAGTAGTATTTTTTTCAACTATCATACCTTCGTCCATAAAAATAACTTCATCAGCTACTTCTTTTGCAAATCCCATTTCATGAGTTACAACAATCATCGTCATACCACCTTTTGCAAGGTTAACCATAGCATCTAAAACCTCTTTAATCATTTCGGGATCAAGTGCAGAAGTTGGTTCATCAAATAACATTATTTTAGGCTGCATACATAAGGCTCTTGCAATTGCTGATCTTTGTTGTTGACCTCCAGATAGTTGACCTGGAAACTTATATGCTTGATCAGCTATTTGAACTTGTTCTAATTGTTGCATTGCAAGTTCTTCTGCTTGCTTTTTTGGCATCTTTTTTACCCAAATAGGCGCTAAAGTGCAGTTATCTAAAATAGATAAGTGGGGAAATAAATTAAATTGTTGGAAAACCATACCAACTTCAGCTCTAATTTGTTCAATATTTTTTGTATTTTCACTAAGTTCTGTTCCATCAACAATAATTTTACCTTCTTGGTGCTCTTCTAATCTATTAATACATCTTATTAAGGTTGATTTACCAGAGCCTGATGGACCGCAGACTACAATCTTTTGTTTTGGTTGTACTTCTAAGTTAATATCTTTTAAAACTTGGAAATCACCAAACCATTTATTAACGTTTTCAATATTTATTATAGAACTAGACATTATCTTTCAGTTTTATATTTTTCCTCAAGGTTATAACTATATTTGCTCATTGCATAGCAAATTATCCAGAAAATTATTGCTGCAAAAATATATCCTTCCATAGCAAAACCAAGCCATTTTGGATTTGTTTTAGCTAAGGCAAGCATTCCTGCAATTTCAGCTAAGCCAACTACAAATATTAACGGTGTATCTTTTACCAATGCTAAAAATGTGTTTGCAATTCCAGGGATTACTAATTTTAAAGCTTGTGGTAATATTACAAAAATATGCATTTTCCAATATCCCATTCCTAAAGATTTTGCTGCATCATATTGACCTCTAGGTAATGCTTGTAAACCACCTCTGATAACCTCGGCACAATATGCTGCTTCAAATAAAGTAATAGCTATAATCACTCTAACTAATTTATCCATGAAGAAATCTTCAGGTAAAAACATCGGAAACATCACTGATGACATAAATAAAACTGTTATTAATGGAACTCCTCTCCAAAATTCAATGTAGCCAACAGAAATATATCTAATAGCTGGCAAATTAGATCTTCTACCTAATGCTAAAATCATTCCAAGTGGAAAACAGAAAATTAAACAAAAAAATGAAACAATAAACGTTAATGATAACCCACCCCAAGCACCAGTTTCTACCCAAACTAAACCAAATGATCCGCCTGAAATTAAATAATAAATTATTAAGAAAGCAATAATTGGATAAATAACAACATAGTATAAAGCTAAGTATTTTTTTAAATTTTCTTTGAAAAAGTAACCAACGAAACCAAGTCCAATTACTAATAGAAATGCAGAATTTATTCTCCAATGAAGTTCATTAGGATACATTCCATACATAAATCTCTTAAACCAGACTTTTATATAGGTCCAACAAGCACCTGTTCCTGTACATGCCTCTTTTGTATCACCAGATATATTGGCATCTAAAACCATCCAACTTAATGCTGGAGGAAAAGCTTTTAAAATAGCAAAAGTTATAAATAGTGTAAGAAATGCGTTAAAGTTAGTTGTATTTACATTCTTATTAAGAGAGTCTAAAAATTTAAATCCACTGTACTCCATTCTCAAATAAGACAAGCCTAAAAAACCAAAAATCAAAGGGAAAAAGATACTTAAACTTCCTGGTAATGAACCACTAATATTAATTCTAAAAAAAGAATTTAAAAATACATCAAGAATACTTAAGATTAATAAAGCACTTCCAATATAAATATTGGTCATTTGGTTTTGACTTTTAATTCTGTTTAAACCTAAATTCATATTTTATTTTTCTTTGATTTCTATTCGTTTGTTGTACCAATTCATCAGTGCAGCAATCGCTAAACTTATAGACAAATAAGTTAACATCGTAATACCAACAATTTCGATTGCTTTACCTGTTTGCATAAGAGCAGTGCCTGCAAATACTAAAACTAAGTCTGGGTAAGCAATTGCAGCAGCTAATGATGAATTTTTTGTTAAATTCAAATATTGATTTGTTGTTGGTGGAATAATAATTCTTAAAGCTTGAGGCATTATTACTAATTTCAAAATTTGATTAGGAGTTAGGCCTACAGAAGCAGCTGCCTCTTTTTGACCTTTACTAATACCTTGAATTCCAGCTCGCACACATTCAGCCACAAAAGTTGATGTATATAATGACAAGGCAAGTACTAAAGCAATTAATTCAGGAGGCAGTGAGATACCACCTTCGTAAATAAATGATGTTTTAGCTAATTGTTTTAAAACAGGAATTTCAAAATCAAGAGTTACTCCTCCAATTAAAAATGAAAATAATGGTAAAATAGTAATTAAAGCTAGTGATATATAGAAAACTGGTAATTGTTTGCCCTCTTTTTCTTGAATTTTTTTTGCGTAAATTCTTATAAAAATAATAGCGACTATTGCACCTATCAAACATGACATAAAAATATTTAAATTTTCCCAAATCATTGAAGGAATGTAATAACCTTTAATAGTCATATAAGTTACACCGAACCAAGGTTGAGCATTTTCAGGTAAAGGTAATGCTCTTAATGCTGCATAATACCAAAAGAAGATTTGTAATAATAAGGGAATATTCCTAAAAAACTCAACATACCAAGCTGCTGAATTTTTAATTAAAAAATTTTGTGATAATCTAGCAATACCAATTACAACACCTAAAATAGTACAAAATATTATACCCAAAAAGGAAACTAAAAGTGTATTTAGTAAAGCTACTACATAAGCCCAAAGATAAGAGTCTTGACCATCGTAATCAAGCAAAGTGAACTGCATATCGAATGAAGCCTCTTGTGATAAAAAACCAAAGCCAAAATCAATACCTCTATTATCCATATTGACTTGTGCATTAATTGTAAAAAAACCAAAAACAAAAACTACGAATAGGATGGTTAAAAGTTGTGGAAAAATTCTTTTAATTTTATTATTCATTTGCGCGTATAATAAAAAAAAGGGCTAGATAAATCTAGCCCTTTTTAAGTATTTTAAGATGAATTATCTTGCTGGTGGAACGTATAAAATTCCGCCTTTTGTCCATAATTGATTTGGACCTCTATCTGGTAAAATACCTGTGTCAGCTATATTTCTCTTGTAGCTTTCACCGTAGTTACCAACTTGCTTAATAATTCTTAAGTTCCACTCGTTATCTAAACCAAAAGCAGCACCCATTTCACCTTCTGCACCTACAAGTCTTTTAATTTGTGGGTTATCAGAAGTTTTCATTGAATCTGCGTTAGCTGAAGTAATACCGTATTCTTCTGCCTCGATCATAGTATTTAATGACCATCTTACGATATCTTCCCAAACTGAATCACCTTGTCTTACAACTGGTCCTAAAGGCTCTTTAGAAATAGTTTCTGGTAAAACAATGTGGTCATCAGGTGATGACAATTTTGTTCTTTGAGCAGCTAATCCTGATTTATCAGTTGTGTAAGTATCACATCTACCTGCATCGTAAGCAGCTACGACCTCGTCTGCTTTTTCGAATGCAACCGGCTCATAAGAAATTCCTCTTGAATTAAAGAAGTCTCTCATATTAAGCTCAGTTGTTGTGCCAATGTTTGTACAAGCTGATATACCGTTTTTGAATTGGCTTGTTGAAGTAATTCCAGAGCTTTTTCTTACCATGAAACCTTGACCATCGTAAAAGTTTACCCCTACGAAAGTAAGACCAATGTCAGCGTCTCTAGAAAGTGTCCAAGTAGTATTTCTAGCTAATATATCAATTTCACCTGAAGTAAGTGCAGTAAATCTCTCTTTCGCACTTAATGGAGTGAATTTAACTTTATTAGCATCACCTAGTACAGCAGCTGCTACTGCTCTACATACATCAACGTCAATACCTGTCCAATTTCCAGATGCATCTGCATTTGAAAATCCAGGAAGACCTTGTGAAACACCACATCTAACAAAACCCTTCTTTTGAGTGTTTTTTAGAGTTTTTGACTTTTTAGCCATTGCTTCTGTTGTAAATGCAAACAGAACTGCAATCATGGCAAATAAAGAAGTCAATTGTTTTAAATGTTTAAACATATATTTCCTCTTTTAGTTATTTATTTGTTAACAAATTAATTCAAAATTATTTTTGAATTTATTTAGTTAAGCACTTAAATAAAAATTGATCAACTGTCTTTGATGTACAAATTGATGAATTACTGAGTTTAATCGAAGCTTTAATCAACTACAGGTAGAATACTGGCGCGCCCTGAAGGATTCGAACCTCCGACCCACGGTTTAGAAAACCGTTGCTCTATCCAGCTGAGCTAAGGGCGCAAATTAGTTACTATATATTACTTAATTAACTTTTAAAAAAGAATTTTTTCATAATAATTAGAATTGATAATAATTCAACTCTACCGATCATCATAAAAAGAATCAAAGAAAACTTCGAAAAAACACTCAATTCATAAAAATTAAAATTTTCCAAATTTGTCAGCGTAGAATTAACTGTATTCATAAGAGTTAGAATTGACAATTTGAAAGATACTTCACTGCTTATTCCAGAAATTGTGAGAAATAAAGATAAAATACTCAAAGAAATTACAAATATTACAACTGATAAAAAATACTTATGAAAATCTTCAACCTCTAAATTAATATTAAAAAATGGTAGTTTATTAGAATAAACATTTTTGGGCTTTGCATGAGATACAAGTTCATTAATTGAAAACCTAAAAAGCAAAAAAAGTTTTGAAAATCTTAAACCGGAACTAGTCGAAAAGAATGACCCACCTATTATTATTAAAATAATAAAAATAAATGTAAGATTTTGAGGCACATCTAAAGAAAATCCAATATTGGAAATAGAGCTGCAAATTGATAAGAAAAGTAAAGAATAATCATTTGTTGAATTAAAAAAAATGAAAAATATTGTTGCTAGAAAAATAAGGTAAAATAGAAGGTATAAATCTTCAAATAGAAAATTAATATTTTTCATTTTAAAGAAAACCAAGTTGTATAATAAAAAAAGACTAAAAAAAGACAAAAGCATTGATACTGAAAGAATTATTTGTTGAAATTTGCCATTGATAATTAAACTTAAATTATTATCAGGCAGAAAACCTCCAGATGAAATTAGTGTTAAAGATAAATTAAAAGAATCAAATATTCTTACTCCAGAAATCGATAGTAACGTAAATATAGCTATGGTTAACATAAGATAAATAAAGCTTATCTTAAAGGATTGTTTTAATGTTTCGCTGCTACTAAATGAAATAAAATTTGTTAGTGACTTTTTTAAATTAGTGTCAAAAATATCTATTAACAAAATTAATGAAATCAAAAAATATAACCCACCAATCCACTGTGTCGATGATCTCCACAAAATTAAGCTTTGGTTTAAATGTTTTATATTTTCAAATACTGTAAAACCAGTAGAAGTAAAACCTGAGACAGACTCAAAATATGCATCAAATAAACTCAAATTATTTAATATCAAAAAATAAGGTATTGCTAACAATATTGGTATTATTAGATATCCAGTTACAACTGTTAAAATTTTTTCAAATATGGAGGTTTTTTTTAAATTTTTTTTTTTAAAAAAAACTAAAGAACCAAAAAAAAGGGTAATCAGAAAGACGAAAAAAAAACTCCCTATATCTAAAAATAGATCAAAGTAATAACAATAAACAATATTCAGAAAAGATAAGAAAGATATAAATAAAGAAAAAATTCCGAGATAAAGTTGCGAAAAATTTAACATCTAAATCGAGCTTATTCTAAATAAATTCTCTACAACCGGTAACTGATCTCTTTTTGCTAAAAAAACAACAATATCTTTCTTTTTAAAAACAAATTTTGATGTTGGAATAATTATATCATTTTTTCTTAGCACTGCTCCAATTCGTATATTTTCTGGTAGGTTAGAATTTTTTAGTTCTTTATCAATAAGTTCTGAAGAATCAATTATCTCTGCCTCAATGACTTCATAATCACCATTTGAAATACTGTAGGCAGTTTCAATTGTGCCTTTGTGTACATGTTTAAGTATACTTGAAACTGTATTCATTCGCGGGTCAATTAAGTCATCTATTTTGAGTGAGGACTGAAGTATTGAATAATTTGGTTTATTAATCAAAGCCATTGTTCTTTTGTCTTTTGAAAATTTTTCAACCAAAACACTAACCATTAAATTGTCTTCGTCATCATTTGTTAAAGCTAAAACTGTTTCAGAATCATCTATATTTGCCTCTTTTAAAACATCTTCTTCAAGTCCATTACCATTAATAACTAATGAGTTATTAAGTTCATTGGCTATGTATTCGGCTCTTTCTTTATTCTTTTCAATTATCTTTATTCTAGCTGACTCTAGGGAATTTTCTAAATTTTTCGCTAAATTAAAACCTATATTTCCACCACCAATAATTAAAAACTTATTAGAAATTTTTTCATTGTGACCGAAAGCATCTAACGTTAATTGCATTTGAGATGAATTTATAATTACATAGGCTTTATCATTAAGTTTTAAAACATCATTTTTTTTTAAAATTATAAATTTTTCTTCTCTAATAACGCCAAGAATATTTGCTTCAAGTTTTGGAAATTTTTTAGTAATTTTGTTTAACTCAATGTTTATCAATGGGCATTTTTCGTTAACATCAATTTCAAGTAAACGAATTTTATTACTAGCAAATGGTACGTTATCTATTGCCCCTGGTGCCTCAAGTTTTCTTTGAATAGATTTGGCAATTTCTACCTCTGGTGATATTATTACATCAATAGGAAGATTTTCTTTATTATAAACTAAAGAAAATTTGGGATTTAAATAATCTTGAGATCTTATTCTTGCAATTTTTTTTCCAACTTTAAAGATGGAGAAAGCAATTTGACAAATTAACATGTTAATTTCATCGTTTCTTGTGACTGCAATAATCATATCAGCATCTTCTGCGTTTGCTTTTTCAAGAACTGATGGATATGTAGCCTTTCCTACTATAGATTTAACATCTAAATCATCATTAATTTTTTGAATATCCTCGCTAGATTGATCAATTACAGTAATAGAATGGTCTTGCTCACTAAGAAGTTTGGCAATCGTATAACCTACTCTACCCGCCCCACAAATTATTATATTCATTAATTTAAATCCTTAACCCCTAAACCTTTTAATTTTCTATGAAGGGCCGATCTTTCCATTCCTACAAATTTTGCTGTTTTTGAAATATTTCCACCAAATTTTTTTAATTGAGTAGTTAAATATTCCTTTTCAAAAATTTCTCTCGCTTCTTTTAACGGAACAGATAAATTGTTGTTTTTATATGTTTCTATACCACCTTGTTTGATAGATTCTTTTATGATTGTCTTGATTTTGTTTTGGTCATTATTAGATAAAATAGCAATTCTTTCTATCAAATTTCTTAATTCTCTAACATTGCCAGGCCAAAAATGATTAATAAGATAAGAGTCTTCCTTATCAATATTTAGATTTTTCAGATTATATGCTTTTGAAATAGTTTTAGAAAAATACTCAATTAAAAGTGGAATATCACTTACCCTATTACTTAAAGGTTCAATACTAATTTGAAAAACATTTAATCTGTGAAATAAATCTTCTCTAAAATTTCCAAGTTGAGTTTCGTTGTTAATATTTTTACTAGACGTACAAATTATTCTGACGTTCACTTTTATATCATGATTACTATTGATCCTTTTAAATTTTTGATCAATCAGAACTCTTAATATTTTTGATTGAGTTTCAAGGGGTATTTCAGAAATTTCATCTATTAATAATGTCCCCCCAGAAGCCTTTTCCAACGAACCATATGTAATTGAACCATTTTCTTTTTCTTCTCCAAAAAGTTCTAGCTCATATTTTTTTACATCTAATAATGCTCCGTTTATGATGACAAATGGACCTTTGTTTCTTTTAGAAAGTTTATGAATTTTTCTAGCAATTAACTCCTTACCAGAACCTGTTGGTCCATATATAAAAATTCTACTCTCTGAGTTCGAGAGTTTTTCAATTTGTTCCCTTATTTTTTCAATATTTTGACTATTTCCAATCAAATCAAATGAGTGAAATAATTTAGTTTCAAGAACTTTATTTTCATTTTTCAACTTAAAATTTTCTACAGCTCTTTTAACAAAATTCATTAATCTTTCTTCATCAAAAGGTTTTTCCAAAAACTCGAAAGCTCCAGACTTCAGAGATTTAATAGCCATTTCTATATTTGCGTGACCTGAAATAATTATAACCGGAATGTCCTTATTTTTATTTTTAATATGATTTAAAAGTTCAATACCATCATTATCACCTTTATCTAATTTTACATCTATAATGGCAACATCAGGTAATTTTTTATCAATTTCATTTAATGCCTGATTATAATTTGCTGCAACTCTGGTTTCATATCCTGCATCAGAAATTAAATCCTTAAGAATATTTCTTATATCTGGATTGTCATCAATTATTAAAATTTCAGTTGACATATTTAGGTAACAAAATTTTTATTTTAGCTCCTTCTTTTTGTGGGATAAATTCAATAAATCCATTATGGTCGTTCAAAATTTTTTCTACTATAGATAGACCTAAACCACTACCTTTTTTTTTAGTGGTAAAATAAGGTTTTGAGAATATTTTAAGATTACTGTTTGTAAAACCCGTTCCATTATCTTCTACTGTAATGTTTATATAGTCATTTATTAATTCAATTTCTACATTGATTTTCTTTTGAAAATTAACCATTTTTTCACTTTTCTCTTTTAGACTCTCTATCGAATTTTTGAACAGATTGATAAAAACTCTATTTAATTGTTCAATATCGCTATCGACATAAAAAACTTCTTTAGAGTCAAAATTAATATCTATATCTTTGTCATTAGTTTTCATTAAATTGATAGAGTCTTTAATAATTTTGGTAAGCTCATTTTTTTTAAAAATAGGTTTTGGCATTCTTGCGAAATCAGAAAATTCATTAACAAGTTTTTCAATAAGTTTTATTTGTTTATTAATTGTTTTAATTTTCTCTAAAAATGATTCTTTGTTTTTTTCATCAAATAATTCTGAATATTTCTTTCTAAGACTATCTATTATAAGTTGAATAGGTGTTAAAGGGTTTTTAATTTCATGTGCAATTTTTCTAGCAACACTTTCCCATGCTTCATGTCTTTCATTAGCTATGAGTTTGTTTTGCTGATACTTTAATCTATCAATCATCTGATTAAAATTTTTATTAAGAACTTCTAGCTCTTTATCAGTTTTAATTTCTGGAACTTTTGAATTTAAATTACCCTTACCAATATTATTTGAAGCAGAAATTAAGTTGTTTATTGACAAAAAGAATCTTGATGAAAATCTTATTGCTATAGAAATCGACAAGAATAAAAGGAGGGTAACTATTATTATATAAATAATAGCAAATGAAAATTTAATGCCAGTTCTTTTATCCTGTACAGTATAATAAAAATCTAGAGCCTCACTTGACTCAGTTAAGTATTGAGAAATTTTTGGATCTAAATATTTTATTATATAAATATAAGTATTGTCAAAGTTAGTTAACTTCATTAATGCAGCAGAAGTATTTTTATATGCATTTAAAATTTTGAGTGGTCTTTCATCATTAAGCACCATCTTTAACTGTTCTTTGGATGGTGGTATATATTGAATTTGATTTCTATCGGTCGACATTAATAATTTGCCAGAATTATTAATTAGAAAAATTGCATCCAATTTTCTCACTAGTTTTTGTGAATTTAAATAATTTTCAAATCTTTGTTTATTTTCATTGTAAATAGAAACGTTTTTATTTAAATCGAAGGCAGCCAAAACAATATCGGACTCTACTTTATTTCTCACTGTACTAACATAATTAATAGCTAACTGATAAGAATTACTTACTGCGGTAGTAATTTTTTTATCAAAATACTTCTCGAGCGCAAAAGAAAATAAAAATAGAGAAAAAACAGATATCAAAATAGATGGTATTAATGTGAATAAAGAAAAGAAAGTTATATATTTCCTATTTGCTCTTGATCCCTCTATTGCTATCTCATTTTTGATAGAATTTTTAATCTCAATAAAAATCATAGAGAAAAAAATTAGTAATAATAAAATGTTTGATACTAATAAATATTGTAAATTCTCATCTGTAAGTTCAATAAAACTCTTATCAATGAAAGTTAAAAACGTTAAAAAACCCAGAAATAGTGTGATTATAAATATTAATATAATAAAAATATTTTTTCTTATAAATTTAAGCATAATAATGTAGTACTTTAAAATTCATCATAATATATGAGTAATTGTTTTATAATATTAGCTGCTGGAAAAAGTAATAGATTTATTTCCAAAATACCAAAACCATACATTAAATATAAAGGTGATATACTAATTAATCATTCTATAAATAAGGCAATTTTATCAAAAAAGTTCTCAAAAATCGTTGTTGCAATCAATAAGAGTCATAAAAAATACATTAAAAAATTGAATAAAAATAAAGTCGACTTTATTGAGGGGGGAAAATCTAGGGCTGATTCTTCAAGATTGTCTTTAAAATATCTGTCCAAATTCAAGCCTAAAAATGTGTTGATACATGATGCTGCTAGACCAAACTTTTCAATAAAATTAATAAATAATCTTTTAAAAAATTTAAAAAAATTTGATGGGGTTATCCCAGTTTTAAAGACTACTAGTTCTATTAAAATTATAAAAAATAAAAAAATTTTAAATCTAGATCGTAACAAAATTTTTTTGTCACAAACTCCACAAGCATTTAATTTCAATAAAATATTCGACTTACAAAAAAAAATAAATTCAAAAATTACTGATGATGCTTCATTATTTAACAGCGACTCAAGAAAATTAAAATTAATTAGTGGTGATGAGAAAAATATTAAAATTACAACTAAAAATGACATCAAAGAAAATTTAAAATATTATTTTGGTATAGGTTTTGATGTACATAGATTGGTAAAAAATAAAAGAATGTACCTAGGTGGCCTCAAAATTAATTCAAAGTTAGGAACATTAGGACACTCCGATGGTGATCCTGTTCTCCACGCAATCACTGACTCAATTCTTGGTGCTTGCAGAAAGGGTGATATAGGACAAAAATTTTCAGATAAAGATAAAAGATTTAAAAATATAAGATCAACAATTTTGTTAAGGAAAGTTATAGAAGAAATAGAGAAAAGTGGTTTTTTTATTAATAATCTAGATATAAATATAATAACTCAAACTCCAAAAATTAGTAAATATAAAAAAAGGATGACTTCGATGGTATCTAAATTATGTAAAATTAAAAAAGATCAAATCAATATCAAAGGTAAAACAGCAGAGAAACTCGGTGTGATAGGAAAAGAGAAAGCTATTGCTTGTGAAGTTATATCCTCGGTTTTCAAATATGAATAAAAAAATTGGAAAAATGATTGTTACTATGTTTGGTGTCGGTCATATAAAGTATTTTCCAGGTACTTTTGCTTCTTTAATAACAGCTTCGATGTATTATGTTTTCTATACAATTAAAATAAATTATTATTTGTTAATATTTATTAACCTATTTTTATTTATTTACTCAGTTTGGATGATTAACAATTTGGAGGATGAATTTGAAGAAATAGACTCAAAAGAGATCGTAATTGATGAATTTTTGGGTCAATCCATACCAATTATCTTCTTTTATATAATTTTTTATGAAGGATCTGTATCGACTAACTTTTTTTTTATAATTGTTTTTTTATCTTTTATTGGATTTCGTTTTTTTGATATTTTAAAACCTTATCCAATTAATTATGTGGATAAGAACATGAAAAATGGTTTTGGTGTTATTTTAGATGATGTTATAGCAGGTTTCTTTACGCTAATAGTGTTATATATCTGTATAATTTTTTATGGTCAAATTTAGTAAATTAATTAAAAAATTAAAAAAAAAAAAATTAAAGATTAGTTTTGCTGAGTCTTGTACTGGTGGAATGCTTGCCTCAAAAATAACATCTATAAGTGGAGCATCAAAAATATTTGGTCTAGGTCTTGTTACTTATTCAAATCAAGCAAAAATTAGTATTTTAAAAGTAAACAAAAAAATTATTCAAAAATATGGTGCAGTTAGTTCTCAATGTTGTGAGGCTATGGTTAAAAATTTAGCAAAAATCTCAAAAGCTCAGGTAAATGTTTCTGTTACAGGTATTGCAGGTCCTAATGGTGGAACTAAAACAAAACCAGTTGGATTAGTTTATATTGGAGTAAAAAAAAGTAATAAAATATTAATCACTAAAAATATATTCAAAAAAAAAAGTAGAAAAGCTATTCAACATGCTACTGTTAAAAAAACTTTAGAAATTGTCGAGTCTCTGATTTAAATTTTGTATTGAAATTTTATAGATAAAGAAAGATTTACCTTTAATAGGCATATTCATCATATTATTTCAAGTTTTTATAAAACTCATCCATTTCAGGGTCATGAGGTCTGTATGATTTGACAATTTCATAAAGTGGTTTTAAATGTTTTGCAAACTTTTTCCATCTCGCAATAGATGATTTATATATAGGTTTAATGACTTCCATTTTACTAGGCGTTGTAACTGTTCTTTTGTTTTCATAAAATTTTAAACTCGAAGGTTCCCATTCTACTCCTATGAAATCAGTTATACGTCTAGACTCTTTTTCAATGTTATTAACAAGACCTTCATATTGAACATCACAAATGAAGTTCTTGGGCAGAATAGCTTTCCAATGTTGCATTAATAAATGATAAAATTTATAATAAATTCCCAATTCTTTTAAACCATAATCATAAAATTTATAGTCATCAAAAAATTTTGTAAAATTAGAAAAACAAGACTCCATAGGATCTCTAACAGCATGGATAATTTTCGCATTTGGCATTGCCAAATAAATTAAACCTAAATGGTTGAAGTTGCCTGGTGTTTTATTGATAATAAAATTACACTCTGGTGAAAGGTCACGTAATTTATTTAGATAATCATTAAAAATATTTTCATAAAAAAAATTTTCTTGTGGTTTAAGAAGACTTGTTTCAAATGTATCCAATTCATTTTGTGCTATATTTTTTTTAATACAATCATGTAAAGTGTTAATTTCTCCTGCTCCATAAATACTACTGTTCATATCAAGTATTTGCTCAATTAGTGTAGTTCCAGATCTTGGCATCCCTACAATAAATATGGGTGTTAGTTGTAAATTATTTGATAAATTTTTAGGTCTTAATTTGTTGATATAATCATAACTATATAAATTTTTTGCTCCATTTATGAATTTATCGAAGTTTTTATTTTTTTTTGGTCTCAATTCATTAATCATTTTATTAGCTTTTTCATACTGATAAAAAGCTTTGTCATATTCTCCTAAGTCATCTAGGGCTTTTCCATAATCAAAATGATAAGCAGTTTCTTGTTTTTTACTGAGTTGATTATGCTTAGGTAATTCTTTTAGTAGTCGTAATCCTGGATCATCTCTAGAGTATCTTTTTAATTTAGTGAGAGTATGATGAGTATAAATATCAAACGGAGATAATTTAATTACTTTATTAAATGTGCTTATTGCTTCATCTATTTTGTTAATATCTAAAAGTATAGCTCCTAAATTTTTTAATGCTTGAATATTTTTAGGGTTAATATTTAAAGCTTTTTGACAAACCTCTATAGATTGTTCTTTCTTACCTGATTTAAAAAATGCTGTACCTAGATTGTTTAAAGCGAACCCATGTTTAGGATTAATTTCTAAAGTCTTTTCAAAATGTAAAACTGCTTTTTCAAAATTATTATTATCTAAATAGGCTAATCCTAAATTGTAATGAGCATTATCAGACTCTGGGCTTATTTTAACACTTCTAAGATTAAACTCGATTGATAAATCAAGTTTTTTAATTCGTCGATACATCTCGCCTAAATCAGAATTATAATTTGGATTTTGTGGATCAAGCTCAAGTGCTTGATGAAATTTTTCTATTGCTAATTTTGTTTGATTTTGTTTAATCAAACTAATAGCAAAGGAGTGGTAAAGTTGATGGCTTTCTGGAAATTGATTAATAGCATTCTTGTAAGTTTCATTTGCTTCATCAAATTTATTTTTATCTATTAAATTACTTGCTTTTTCTAATAACTCTTGAATATCTTTATTCATTGATAAATAAATTTTATTTAAATAATTTTAACTATTTTAACAAATTATAAAACTGGATGTATAGGAATTAAAATTTTTTGATGTAATTATAAGATAATAGTGTTGAATTAAGACTATTATCGTTATTTTGTGTAAGGTAAGCTCCAAGATTATATTCTACATTTTTAACTTTATCCACCTCCGAAAATCCTAAACCTGAAGTAATGAAAGTATCATCTGTATTATCATCAACTATGCTAAATGATGATGAGTCACCTGATAATTTAGCTTTTGAAGTTGTACCATCTACCTTGTCCTCATAACTTACATAAGATGAAAATTCAAATTTACGTGTTATGTCCTCTGTATTATTAAATTGTTTTGTTAATGCAAAACCAATTTCAGGCTTAACAATTAATAAATTTTCATTATCCACAGTTAAAGCTTGAGTTCCACCAGTCTCTTCTAGATCATCTTGTATAATGTAACTAATGTTCGTTGAAAATGAGGGAGTAATTATAAAATTATTTTCTAATTGATAAGATTGATTTATGCCTCCCGTTAAATCAAAACCCAAATCATTTGTTGTACTATTTAATGTTTCAGCAAGACCCTGTGTAATTTTACGATCCATTTCTGTTCGTGATAAAAAAGCTCCAATATTAAAGCTTAAAGTATAATTTTCAAATTCCTGATTTTGGTAAATCATAGCATGTACAGTTTTACTGTCACTATCTCCTTGACTTTCATCAAAATTATTATCAGTTCCTGAAAAACCTAATGCCCAGCCTTGTTTAATTTCATCTGTAAAGTTATTTTCATTTCCAACAAGTAAACCATATGTTGAAGACTCATAACCAGTTGCATTATTTGTGCTATCTTGATTTAATAAATCAGCATAAGTTCTAACATATAATGTGCTACCGTCTTTTTCTAACGAAAATAAGTCTTTATTCTTAAAAATATTTGCCATTTCTTTAAAATCAAATCCATTAAATGAATTGGTATAATATTGGTTTTGATCATTGGATAGATTTAAATCATTTAAAGAAAGTGAAGCGTAGTTGTTTCTGGTTAAAGAATTTACACTTGGAGAGGATAGTGCGCTTGAAACTGATCTTTTAAATGTAGAGTGTCTTTTAAAACCACTGCCTTTTATAGATTTAATTGTAACCCCTTCAATTTGACCTAAAGCTTTTCTCAAATTTGTGTCAGATAATGCATCAAGAGCTGAAGTCAAAGAAGATTTACTACCTGCAGTATTAATTGCTTCAAGTATAGATGCAATAGCCGCTTTATTGTTAGCAGTAATTCTTATAGTATAAGATGATCTTGAACTTCCTCCAATAACTAGGTCCCAAATAGTTGTTTCACCATCTTGTAACTGCAGTGTCCAACTATATGATCCAAGTGTTCCTGTTCGGGTTGCACCTATTTTTGCTGTAGCAAGACCTGAAATAACAGATTCATAAGTTGTACCGTTACTTAGTGATGAGGAGCTATCTACTCCAAAATTTGTTGTACCACTTTCATTGCTAAATAAAACTTGTCCAAAATCTGAAGAAGAGTTAACAATTACATTATAATTGGTAGGTAATTTGCCATCATAAGTTAAAACATCATTGCCATCTTTTCCTTGTGAATTATTAAAATTTGTTATTGCACCGTTACCACCACTGTTAAGCTTGATATCAAGATTGTCGTTGCCTACAGAACTTATAGTGCCAGTGTTATTAAAATTGGTTACAATAGTTCCACCACCATAACCATCTGTGTCAAAATAAACGCCATAAGCACCATTACCACTAGTTGCGGTTGCTGAAATAGTACCACTATTATTTACAGTGGTAACAGTAAAATCTTCACCTCCCTCGTTTTCAGCTAAACTTACTCCATATGCATTATTAGTACCGGCTGTTGCCGATATTGTTCCTGAATTATCAAAAGTTGTCATATCTGACTTTATATATCCTCCAACAGCATCACTTGTATCTGCTTGAGCTGATATAGTTCCATCATTATCTAAAGTAGTTACGTCTTGAAGACTTACCTGTATTCCATAT